>CAMBJI010000135.1 GCA_945867725.1 Bordetella parapertussis | reverse complement strand
GCAGCGCACAAAAGCTGGCGAGATTGGGTCGTCGACGATGCCGCACAAAGTCAATCCGATTGATTTCGAAAATTCCGAAGGCAATCTGGGTATGGCCAACGCAGTGCTGAAACACATGGCAGAAAAACTGCCCGTTTCACGCTGGCAGCGTGACCTGACAGATTCCACCGTGCTGCGCAATATTGGCGTTGGCCTGGGTTATGCACTGCTGGCGTATGACAGCTGCCTACGCGGCCTGAACAAACTCGAAGTCAATGCTACAAAAATCGCGGAAGATCTCGATCAGAGCTGGGAAGTACTGGCCGAGCCTGTGCAGACAGTCATGCGTCGCTACGGGATTGAAAATCCTTATGAACAGCTAAAGGAACTCACACGCGGCAAAGGTATATCGAAAGAAGCGCTGCAAGAGTTCATCACGAAACTCGCGATACCGCAGGAAGCCAAGGACCTGCTGCTGGCGATGACACCGGCGTCGTATGTAGGCTTGGCTGAGAAGTTGGCAAAGGATATCTGAGGGTTGTGATGGCCCCCGGGTCCTAGGACCAAACAATAAAAAAGCCGGCAAATCCGCCGGCTTTTTTATTTACGCAAACAGCAAAATCAAACCACCGCCCCATCCGTATCATCTTTCGGTTTCACGGGCTTGAGCAAATCCTCCCGCTTCACGCCCAGCCACATCGCAACAGCTGCAGCAACGAACACCGACGAATAAATGCCGAACAAGATACCAATCGTCAGCGCCACCGCAAAATAATGCAGCGTAGGGCCACCAAAAATCAGCATCGACAACACCATCAGCTGTGTTGATCCGTGGGTGATCACGGTTCTTGAAATCGTGCTGGTAATCGCATGGTTCATTACGTCAGCAGTTTCCAGCTTGCCGAAACGACGATCGCGGAAGGTTTCGCGCACCCGGTCAAACACCACCACCGACTCATTGACCGAATAACCCAACACCGCCAGCACAGCCGCCAATACGGTCAGCGAGAATTCCCACTGGAAGAAAGCGAAGAATCCAAGAATGATGATCACGTCGTGCAAGTTCGCAATGATGGCAGCGACCGCAAACTTCCATTCGAATCGGAATGCAAGATAGATCATGATCCCGATCACCACAAAGGCCAGCGCGGTCAGGCCATCATGCGCAAGCTCCTCACCGACTTGCGGCCCCACAAATTCCACGCGCCGCAAACTGACAGTCGGGTCTTGTGCTTTCAATACCTCGAGCACCTGCGTACTCGCCTGTGCTGAGGTTTTACCTTTCTGCACTGGCAAACGAATCAGTACGTCTTGTGCCGTACCAAAACTCTGCACCTGACTATCGGCAAAACCGAGCTCAGAAATATTCTGGCGCATTCGTTCCAAGTCAGCAGGCTTGGTGTACGCAACTTCCATCACCGTACCACCGGTGAATTCGATCGACAGATGCAAGCCTTTGGCAAACAAGAAAAATACCGCCGCCGCAAAAGTCAACGCCGAGATGACGTTGAACACCAGCGCATGCCGCATGAACGGTATGTCTTTTTTTATTCTAAAAAACTCCATGACTTCCTTTCAGTGAACCTGACCGCCTCAGGCGGTTGGTTTCCAGACTTGTCCGATTGAGACGCTGTTGAGTTTCTTGCGACGACCGTACCAAAGATTTGCGAGCGCTCGTGCAACCACGACAGCTGAGAACATCGACGTCATAATGCCGAGGCAATGCACGACCGCAAAGCCGCGAATCGGTCCCGAACCAAAAATCAGCAGTGCCAGACCCGCGATCAGCGTGGTGACGTTCGAGTCCAGAATCGTCGCCCATGCACGCTCAAAACCCGCAGCAATCGCCGCCTGCGGCGAATTCCCGTTGCGCAGCTCTTCACGAATACGCTCATTGATCAGCACGTTGGCATCAATCGCCATACCCAGCGTCAATGCAATCGCCGCAATACCCGGCAGAGTCAGGGTTGCCTGCATCAGTGACAGCAGCGCAATCAGCAACATGACATTGACTGCCAGGGCAATAACGCTGAAGGCACCGAACAAGAGGTAATAGATCACCATGAACACAGTAATAGCGCCAAAACCATACAGCGTGGAATTGAAACCTTTGCTGATGTTTTCCGCACCGAGCTGCGGTCCAATCGTGCGCTCTTCAATGATTTCCATCGGCGCGGCAAGCGAGCCCGCTCGAAGCAGCAGCGCCAGATCGGTTGCAGCCGTCGGTGATTCCATGCCCGTGATCTGAAAACGCGAGCCAAGCTCATCACGAATCGTCGCCACGGTCAGCACTTCACCTTTGCCTTTTTCAAACAAGACAATCGCCATCAATTTGCCGACCTTGCTGCGTGTAGCCTCGCGCATTTTGCGGCCGCCATCGCCATTGAGATCGATACTGACCGAGGGTTGCTGGTTTTGATCGAAGCTAGCACCCGCATTCGAAATGTAGTCGCCCGTAATGACCGGATCTTTATAGAGAATGACTGGCGTCGCCTTGCCCGATTTGAAAAGTTCAGAACCCAGCGGCACAGCAGCACTTGCCTCCAAGCCGCGGGAGACGGACTCATCGACCATGCGTACTTCCAGCGTCGCAGTGCGGCCAATGATGTCTTTCGCGCGCGAGACATCCTGCACACCAGGCAGCTGCACCACGATACGATCGGCACCCTGACGCTGAATCACCGGTTCGGCCACACCCAGCTCATTGACCCGCTTGGAAAGGGTAGAGATATTTTGTTGTACCGCGTCTTCCAGTGTCTTCTTCAAGGCCTCAGGATTAAGCGTTGCACGCAGACGCTGACCCTCAGCATCGGGCACCACGGCCAGCGCCAGCTCGGGCATCTGTGAACTGAGTACATCTCGCGCCGCCTTCAGCGTTGCCTCATCCCTGAAACGAATATCGACGGCCTCGCCTTCACGCGACAAGCCCGAAAAGCGTACGCGCTTTTCAACCAGCAGTGCGCGAACGCTCGTTTGCATCCCCTGCATGCGTTTTGCGAGTACTGCTCGGGAATCCACCTGCATCAGAAAATGCACGCCACCCCGTAAATCCAGACCGAGATACATCGGCAGTGCGTGCAAACTTTGCAGCCAGCCCGGTGTGTTGGGCAGAAGATTGAACGCGACCAGATAGCTTGGGTCGGTGGGATCGCTGTTGAGTCCCTGCTCAAGCGCGGTCTTTGCCTTGAACTGCAGGTCCGTGGTCGCGAAGCGAGCGCGTACCGTGCCATTGTTGCCGAGGTCTTCATAGAAAACCGCTTCAGCCTGCACACCCGATTTTTCTAGCGCTGCAAGCGCACGGCTAACCGTTTCAGGTCCTAGCTTGAGTGTGGCTTTCGCACTGCTGATCTGTACCGCCGGCGACTCGCCAAAGAAATTCGGTACGGTGTACAGCACGCCCATGCACAGCACGAACAAAATCAGTACATATTTCCAGAGGGGATAACGGTTCATGGCATCCTGCATCAAAAGAAAATGTCCGGCTCAGGAGCCGGACATGCGGAGCATCTAAGTATTACAACGCCTTGATCGTGCCTTTGGGAAGCAGCAGAGTCACTGCCGCTTTCTGCATGACGATCTCGGTACCTTGGGCCACTTCCACCGTCACATAGCCATCGCTGACCTTGGTGATCTTGCCGACCACACCGCCGGCTGTCACGATCTCATCGCCCTTGGCCAAGCCATCGATCATAGATTTTTGTTCTTTCTGCCGCTTCATCTGAGGACGGATCATCAGAAAGTACAGCACAACGAACATCAGGATAATAGGCAGGAAACTCATCAGGTTACCTGCCACACCTCCGGGTGCTGCCGCCTGTGCATAGGCGTTGGAAATAAACATGGACTGCTCCGTTAAAGGGTTTTTCAAAGACCCGGCATTTTAGCATTTCAGCCCTCATCCTTACCTGCCAAGGTGTACGTGGGTGTGTTCACGTGCTCGCCAGCCGCGCGCCGGGCATGAGCTCGGCGAACTCGAGCACACACTCATAGACCTCACTCCCTGAATTCTGCGCATAATCCAGCGCCGACCAGCCATCATGGGTTCGGACTGCCAGCGACGCCCCATGCTGAAGCAGCACTCGAATCAAGGGCGTATTACTGAAATCGCAAGCAAGCATCAGCGGCGTTTGTCCCCGGTCATCACGGGCATCGACCAGAGCACCTGCGTTCAGGACGCGAATGGCAATATCCACATCCAACTCACCATCGTGCAGCATCGTGCAACCGAGCAAACATCGCGGTTTGACATCAGCGCCATGCGCCAGCAGAAACTCGACCAAGGCCTCGTCAGCTCGGGCCGAGGCTACCATTAGCGGGGTTTCCCGCATTGCATTGGTACAGTTAACAGGCAAACCTTTTTGCAGCAACACACTAGCCAGCGCCGGCGTCAAATAGGCTTGAAACATCAAGGCCTGTCCGCCAGCCTCAACCAGATCAAGACGCGCACCTGCCTCGAACAAGCGCCACACCATGGCCCCATGCCCTGGAAGCTCCCGATGTTTTATAAGACAAGCGAGGGGTGTTGCACCCAAGGCATCGGGCTCGTTGATGTCATCCGACGCGCCATGCGTCAGCAGAAAGCCGACCGCTGCCACACTAGAAAACATGCAAGCCCAGTGCAAAGGTGTTCGACTGTAACTCGAATCTTTTTGGTGTATGTTTTCACCGGACAAAAGGGCTTCACGAACGATTGCAAGGCTTTCGGGGTCATGCGCTTGACAACACAATTGAGACAATCGCGGTAAATACTGCAGCGATCCCGGCGTGTTTTCGATTCTGTCACTGCTATGTGAGATCATCAGATCATCGAAAGAAAAATCTCCGAATAAGTCTTCACCGGCCCGGTCAAATGCCGTCATCCGCACCGGTAATCTGGACACCATGCGCGGCAACAGCGTATCGGTCTGCGGCAAATCAGTCTTTGGTAAACCAGTCTGTGGCAATCCTATTTGTAATAAATCAGTTACTTTTTTTGCGCGAGCATCCGAAATAGCTGGGGGAGAAAAGCTGCGATATGCAGGCGGCGGTGTCAAAGGCGAACTGTCCATGCAATGTCACTCCCTTTAAGGTGTCGCGACAGAGGTCATTGACTGTCAAGCGACGGCACTGAGGGGAAGTTTTTCGCGCGAAGTTCCAAAAAACTATGCGTCTTACCGAATAAAGGATTTGACTGATCGATTGAATCAGAATCCAGAGAACGCAGCTTCTTTGAGAATTATTTATATCAATGCGAATAATTGTATTCAGCTACCGCGCGCGCGATCGGCAGCAAATTGAATACGAAACTCGGCAAAGCGATGCGCATCAATCGCATTGCGCATGTCCTGCATCAACTCAAGGTAGTAATGCAGGTTATGAATCGTATTGAGGCGTGCACCAAGAATTTCTCCGCAGCGATGCAAATGATGCAGATAGGCACGCGAGAAATTTTGGCAGGTATAGCAAGCACAGCTGGTATCGAGCGGCTGATCCTCGTCTTTATACCGTGCATTTTTAATCTTCACGTCACCGAAACGAGTGAATAGCCAGCCATTGCGCGCATTGCGAGTCGGCATCACGCAATCAAACATATCAATACCGTTAGCAACGCCTTCTACTAGATCTTCCGGCGTACCCACGCCCATCAGATAATGGGGCTTATGCGCCGGTAACTTAGGTCCCGTATGCGCGAGGATGCGCTGCATGTCTTCTTTAGGCTCACCCACTGACAAGCCACCGATCGCCACACCATCAAAATCCATCGTTTCCAGACCCGCGAGCGATTCATCGCGCAGCGTTTCAAACATGCCACCCTGCACAATCGCAAACAAGGCATTCGGATTTTCTTCGCGCTGAAATTCGTCCAGTGAGCGTTTTGCCCAGCGCAAGGACATGCGCATGGACGTCCCCGCTTCCTCGCGCGCTGCCGGGCGCCCGTCGATCTCATAGGGCGTGCACTCGTCAAACTGCATGACGATATCGGCATTGAG
>CAMBJI010000134.1 GCA_945867725.1 Bordetella parapertussis | reverse complement strand
ACAATTTCAATGCATGGGCAACGATCTGCTGTGACATCTTGAGGGCAAGACGGCCTACGTCCTCTTCGCTGTACTCCACGACCACTTGAAACACACCGGCTATCGGCGTAAGAGAGGTCAGACTGAAGCTCACCGGGCAACCCGCCTGTGCCTGCAGGGCCAGCAGGGTGGCTTCCAGTACGTGTGCCAAGGTCAGCGGACCGGTGTAGCCGAGTGCGCGCAATTCGCCCACGCCGGGAAAAAGGCTGCGCAGCGTTTCTTCAAAACCGGATATTTGTTCAAGGCCCAGTTCAGCAGCGGCACAGCGCACTTCGATTTCGAGCGCGGTGTAACGGCTCCAGAGGTTGGGCCCGCGCAGGGCTCTCGTTTGCAGGATTTCCATGCTCAGGCAATCACCAGTTTTTGTGTCTCATCGGTCGCAAAGGTCTCCAGACCCGTGCGCATGGTTGCGTCATTCAGTCCCAGCGCCCAAGCGGCAGCGATCGCGGGCAGCAGAACCTCGGCAGACAGTACACGTGCGGCTGGGCTGATATCGGCGTGCAGGTTGAAGGTGTGCGTGACTGTGCTACCCGTGGCGCATTCAATCTGACCATCGCGAATGAACACGATGCGTTTGCCAGCCTCGCGGTGGGCAAGCAATGCCGGGTGCTGACCATCTGCGGCATAAAGGATTACATCACCATCGCACAGCTTAGTCATGGACAACACGGTGTCGTCGGTCGCATTGAGTACAGCGACACCGGTTTCGACGACCACGTCGATCTGTGTGCGCAAAATTTTGTAGCGGTGCTCTGGTTCGGTCATCAGTTGCTCATCCAGTCCAGCCACCGGATCACTGTCAGTGACGACACCGACCCAGCAACGGTCATAGGCAAGTCCTTCGGTAAGCAGTGTGATCGGGTCATGCTCGAATACGGCAGCTTCAACATTTCGATTGATCAGCAGGCGCTGCCCTGACTCCCAGTGGGCGGCATCGCCGTTTTCGAGACGGCGCGACCCGACGAACAAACCATCACTACAGGCAAGGCCGACTTGCGCACCAGAGAGCTGCATCAGCCAAGCCACAATGCGCGCAACGGGCGTCGTCACGACGCTACCGGAGATGCCTACGATGGGGATGCGTCCACGCTGACCCTCGGGGAAGAGGTGGCCGACGATGGCATTGCCAACCGGCTGGGGTATACCTTCCGCCGGACGCAAATGCATCAGCAGACTGGGACCGGCATTGACCTCAACTACGGCACCACCCTGCGACTCTAGTGGTTGGCTGATATCGGCGCACACCAGATCGATACCGGCGATGTCGAGCCCGACCACGCGGGCGGCCAGCGTGCAGAGATGCGCAATGTCCGGATGAATGCGATCGGTGCATTCGATCGCATGATTACCATTGGCGGCAATCAGCACGCGACGGCCGGCTTCAGGAACATCATCAGGCATGAGTCCTTGTCGCTGCAGATTCGCTTGAATCACACTGTTGGTTTTTGGGTGGAGGGTTTCGAGCGGATGAATGTCGGCATTGCCACGACGAGGATCACTATTGATTTGCGCATCCACTAATTGATCAATCGTTGATCGTCCATCGCCGGTAACCCAGGCGCTTTCACCGCGCGCCACCGCAACCACTTGTCCGCCTACCACCAGCACACGATGTTCGTGTCCCATGATGTAGCGCTCTACGATCACATCAATATCTTCGACGACAGCGACGGCATAGGCGGCTTTGATTTCTTCTTCGGTAGAGAGATTGAGCATCACGCCGCGGCCGCGGTTACCGTCGCGTGGCTTGACGACGACGGGTACGCCGATATCTTGCGCGGCTTCCCAGGCCTCTTCGGCGCTGTGAACAACATCACCCTCGGGTATGGGAATGCCACAGCTTTTCAGTAGCGACTTGGTCATGTGCTTGTTGCCGGCGATGCCCTCAGCGATGGCGCTGGTGAGATCAGTCTCGGCGGTCCAGATACGTTTTTGTAGCGCACCGTAGCCGAGTTGGACCAAGCTGCCTTTGTTGAGGCGAATATGTGGAATCTTGCGTTCGTTGGCGCTGGCCACAATATGTGCGGTGCTGGGACCAAGGTAGTGTTCGTCGATGGCTTTGCGTATCTTTGCGAGTTCGGGCTCGACATTGAAAGACTGGCGGTTGATCACGGCATGCAGCAACGCTAGACCAGAGTCGAGTGCAATACGTCCCACCGTTTCATCGGGTACGCGAAACACCATGCGGTAGGTACCGGATTTGGTGGTCTCGCGCGTCTGGCCGAAGCCGGCTTCCATGCCGGACAGCTCGAGCAATTCGATGATGATGTGTTCAAGGATGTGGCCCATCCAAGTGCCTTCGCGCAGTCGCTGCTCGAAGCCATAGGCAACGCCCGGGCTGCAGTGATGGGCAGCGACCTGCGGCAGTACTGAGAGCAGGCGGTCGATAAAGCCAGGCTGCTTGTTGCTGGGCCAGTTTTCCAGTTCGCCGAGATCCAGCCAGGCTTCCAGAACCGAGCGGTAGGTCCACATGTTCGGGCCGCGCAGGTAGGTCACCCGGAGGATATCGATTTCCAGTGGGCCTTCAGGCATGTAGGAATCAGGGGCAGATGGGGTCATGTCAAATTAAAATGGCGTAAAAGGGTAATATAAAGACCGAGTTGGACGAGTAAGGCAGATTGCGCGACAATTCGTGTTGATTTCCGCTGCTAAGCGGTATCACCCACAGAGACCCAAACCAAAAACAGATTGCATCGCGGACCCGACTCCCCCATTCATGTCTTCCAGTTTATCGTCATCCAAACCGACCGGCGCGCTGTCTCAGGACAGTCAATCGCTTTCACCTAACAGACCCTTGCCGCCTTTGCAAAAAGGAGAGCAGGTGCTAGCCACGCTGGAACCCGATCTTGATGCGGCTTTGCGGTTTTCTGCCAGCAGAGTTCTGCTGACGACGGATCGAATGATAAGCGATTCGGATGGACACGGGTGGGTCAGCTGGCCGCTGACAAGTGACTTGAGTCTGCATCACACGGATCATGCGGGTGTGGCAACGCTGGCTTTGCACAATGTGCAATCTTGCCTTGCGCGCTGGCGTTTCACGTTGGAGCAGGAGGTCAGCGCCATACGCCTGATGCAGCAGTTCGAGCGCGTGCAGATCATCCGTGCCGGTCAGACCTTGACCACCGATGAAGCGGCTGCGCGCTGCCCTAGTTGTCAGTCTGCCTTGCCCGAGGAGAGCGAGGAGTGTCCGGTCTGCCATCGCGAGCTTTTGCAGCCTGTTTCCACCTGGGTTTTATTCCGCCTTTGGCGTTTCGCCAAACCTTATCGTTTGCAGCTTCTGCTGGGTTTTTTCCTGACCTTGGCTGCGACTGCCGCGACGCTGGTGCCGCCCTATCTGTCGATGCCCTTGATGGACGAGATCTTGATTCCCACGCACACGGGTACAGAGATCGACACCCATGATGTGATGATTTATCTGTCCGGATTGCTGATTGCTGCATTGACCGCGTGGGTACTGGGTTGGTGGCGCACTTATTTGCTGGCCTTGGTGTCTGAGCGCATCGGTGCACATTTGCGCACAGCCACCTTCGATCATCTGATGACGCTCTCGCTCGAATACTTTGGCGCCAAGCGTACCGGCGACCTGATTGCGCGTATCGGTAATGAATCCGATCGTATCTGCGTTTTTCTGTCGCTGCACGCGCTTGATTTCGCCACCGATGTACTGCTGCTGGTAATGACGGCGGTGATTCTTTTCACAATCAATCCTTGGCTGACAGTAGTGACCCTGCTGCCGTTGCCTCTGATCGTGTGGATGATTCATTCGGTGCGCGACCGTTTGCGCACGGGCTTTGAAAAGATTGATCGTATCTGGGGTGATGTCACGAACGTGTTAGCCGATACGATTCCCGGTATTCGTGTGGTCAAGGCGTTTGCTCAGGAAGCACGCGAGTCGCAGCGTTTCCGTGATGCGAACATGCACAATCTGACGGTGAACGACAAACTGAATCGTACCTGGAGCTTGTTCGCACCCACGGTCACGATGTTGACTGAAGTTGGTTTGCTGGTGGTCTGGGGTTTTGGCATCTGGCTGGTAATGCATCACGGGGTGACCGTGGGTGTGCTGGTGGCGTTCATTGCCTACATCGGTCGCTTCTACGGCAGGCTCGATTCCATGAGTCGCATCGTGTCGCACACGCAAAAAGCGGCCGCGGGCGCCAAGCGGATCTTCGATATTCTGGATCATAAGTCCAGCGTGCCTGAGCCCACCAATCCTTTGCCTGTACCAGCGAAGCAGGGCGTGATTTCCTTGCGTGAAGTCGGCTTCAGACACGGCAGTCGTCGCATTCTCAAGGGTGTGAATTTCGATATTCGTCCCGGCGAAATGATTGGTTTAGTTGGGCACAGCGGTTCAGGCAAGAGTACGCTGATGAATCTGATCTGCCGTTTTTATGATGTATCCGACGGCGCCATCATGATGGACGGTACGGATATCCGCCGCTACTCAGTAGCAGATTATCGGCAGCACATCGGTCTGGTGCTGCAAGAGCCGTTTCTATTTCATGGCACGATTGCCGAGAATATTGCCTACGGCAAGCCGAATGCAACGCGAGCCGAAGTTGTATCGGCTGCCCGCGCAGCGCACGCACATGAATTCATTCTTCGCCTGCGCCACGGCTATGATTCCATCGTTGGCGAACGGGGTCAGGGCTTGTCGGGTGGCGAACGTCAGCGTATCTCCATTGCACGCGCACTGCTGATCAATCCACGCATTCTGATGCTGGACGAAGCAACGTCGAGCGTGGACACTGAAACCGAAAAAGAAATTCAAAAAGCCCTCGACAATCTGGTGCAGGGACGCACGACGATTGCAATCGCCCACCGCTTGTCGACATTACGTCGCGCCGACCGACTGGTCGTGCTGGAGCGTGGCGAAGTGGTCGAGCTGGGCTCGCACGAAGAACTGATGGCTGAGCGTGGCGCGTATTGGCGGCTTTATGAAGCGCAGGTGCGCAATGTCGATACCGAAGACCAAGAGCCGCCGCGTGTTCATATTCCCCTGACTCGGGTGGTGTCATGAGCGAGGTGAGTGGCGTGACCGACGTGATCGACGTCACCGAAGAGGCTAGTGGCAAGCGGTTCCAGCCTGCGCAGCACCGGCTGTGGCGTGACACGTTTGGACGTCTGGTATTTACCGACGAGCATGGTGAATCGCATGAGGGCATCGTTCCAGCGCAGCCATTCCCGATTGAAGCGCCGGGCGAAAATGTGTCGCTGCTTGACAGTGAGGGTCACGAACTTGCTTTTATCGCGCTAATTTCAGAGCTCGATGCTGACAGTCGAAAGCTTCTGATGGAAGAGATCGCGCAGCGCGATTTCATTCCGGTCATAGACAGGCTGGTGACCGTGTCTACTTTCTCAACCCCAAGCACTTGGCAGGTACGTACTGATCGCGGTCTGACCAGTTTTATTCTCAAAGGCGAGGAAGATATTCGTCGTTTGCGAGGCAGTGGGCTGCTGATTACGGACAGCCATGGGGTGACTTATCGCATCGAAGATATGCGCGTGATGGATCGTCAATCGCGCCGACTGTTAGACCGTTTCCTGTAACCGATTTTCCTACTCACAGGCTTCTTGAATTGGAGTCTGAGGCGGTCACATGCTACGTTAGCTGACATTTTTTGTGATGCCGAGTCGTCGGCGATCAGATCTGCTCGGCTTTTTCAGAACCGCAAAACCTCAGCCACAAAAAGCCCAGCACACCCGCCATCAGCGATGCAGCAAACACCGACATTTTGGAAGCATTGATCAATTCTGGTTGGTCGGCAAAGGCGAGGTTGGTGATGAAGATCGACATCGTAAATCCTATGCCGCCCAGCATGCCCGCTCCGATCAAATGACGCCAGCGCAGATCAGCTGGGAGACTGCAGATGCCGAGCGTGACTGCGAAGACCGAGAGCAGCACTACA
>CAMBJI010000133.1 GCA_945867725.1 Bordetella parapertussis | reverse complement strand
GCGCTCGGGCAATCCTTCGATGGCCTCCGTTAGGGCTTCCATCATCTGGGCTTCCTCGACAATCACCTCTGGCTGTCGTGATGCCTGTTCCGGCATGTTCATTACTTCATCTGAAATGACTTCTATTGAGAAGGTTTCGAATTGTCGTGCTGCACCCCGGTCTTTCTCAAAATCATCCAGTCCCACGCCCATGTAATCGGCCAGTTCCGCTTGCGAGGGCGCACGTCCAAGTTCCGAAGCCAGTGCCTGGTTGGCCGCGCTGTGTGATTTGTTGAAGGCCACAGCAGAGCGGGGCAGGAAGGACAGCCTTCTTACCTCATCGATCATGGCGCCGCGTATGCGGTTATGGGCATAGCTTTCAAACGCGACACCCTTGGTCGGATCAAACGCACGCGCAGCCTCTATCAGGCCGATCATACCGACCTGAACCAGTTCATCGACCTCCATGAAGGGTGGAATGCGAGCCTTCAGATGAACGGCAATCCGTTTGACCATACCAAGATGGTCAAGAATTAGCGCCTCATTATGGTCGCCGGTCTGATCGTAGAGTCGGATCGATGGTGGCATGGTTTAGCTCCCTTTGCCCGGTTTCACCAGTCGCTCCATGAAAAACTGGAGTCCGCCTGAGGCGTCGCTGATTTCCGGCAAATTCGTAATTGCATCGGCCAGTCGCCTGAAATCACGCGCGCCGGCGCTGCCGGGTGCGAATTCAAGGACGGACTGGTATTTTTTTAATGCGGCCAGCACCAGTTCATCGGCTTCAATCGATGTCAGGTCCTGCAGTGTTTTACCCAGAAAACGATCGCAGACTTCATTGACGCGTCGGTATAACTGCGCACCGGCGGCCTGGCTGTCGACCATGTTCGGAATCAGGTAAATTTCGTCGAGTTCCAAGTCGCGCGTCATCACTTTGATGATGCCGTAGGCGTCGGCAATGGAAGAGGGCTCATCGCGCACCACCACAAAACGGCGCTGGCTGGCTTCCATGAAAGCCAACACCGATGGCGCAATGCCAGCGGCGGTGTCGACAATCAGATAATCGATTTCATCATCAAGCTCGGAGAAGGCCTGCACGATACCCGCCGTGATGGCCGGACTGATCGCTGCCATGTGATGCACACCCGAGGCGCCGGGCACAAGCTTGACGCCTTGACGCGAGGTGACAATGATTTCTTTGAGTGTTTTTTCACCCGCAATCACATGCGAGAGGTTGTACTGTGTCTGACAGCCCAATGCGATCTGCGCATTTGCCAGACCAAGGTCAGCATCCAGCAGCATCACATTCTTGCCCATCATGGTCAGCGCCACTGCCAGATTAGCCGAGAGGGTGGTTTTACCCACGCCCCCCTTGCCGCTGGCGATGCCGATGACTTCGGTTTTTCGTTTAGTTGATGGCATGGGTGCTCTTTTCGATGCGGGCAACCAAGGCCTGAGCCGCAGTTACAACGGAGTGATCGGGTTCTGCGTCAGACACTTCATCTGCTGTTTCATGTGCCGGCAATCCCAGTCCGCGAATAGCGAGTGAGACCAGTTCAGTCGCTGTCAGAATCTGGCAGTTGTCCGTGGCTGATGGGCTATGTGATGCGGCCGACAGCGGTACAGATTTTTCACACAACACTTGCAGCAAGGCCCAGGGCTGTGTTGCTTCATCCATGCGCGACACCATCAGGCTGTGCCAATTGATTCTGGTATCGACAAGAAATTTTCTAACCGTCGTGCCAGAGGCATCGGCGGGCAGTACCAGATGGCAGGCGATGTCCTGCGCACAGGCAGTGATCTGATCTATTTTTGTCACGACTTCAATACCGGGTGTATCAATTAACACCAGTTTGCGCTGCCCAAGTTCGCTGAGCAGCGTTTTCAATGTGTCGGCATCGTTGGCGCGCAAGCAATCAACACCGCTTTGCGCGCACAGCATTTGAATCTGGCTCCATGCACCGGCACGCTGATCGCAGTAGCTGATGACCGCCACTGACTCAGGGCCGTTTCGTTCTGCGGCGGCGCGTGCAAGGCGGGCCACCATCATGGTCTTGCCAGAGCCGGAAGGACCAGCAATCGCATGTACACCGCGCTGTGGCAGTTTGGCCCAGTGCTCGCCCAGACTCTCGGTCAGGTGCGCGCGCAATGCGTCGCTGGCTTGTTGCAGATCATCCATACCGTTAATGTGATCCACCAGCAGGGTGCGCAGTGACACAGGAATACTGGCTTCGCCAAGTGCTGTGACCAGAGGCCGTACGGCTGATTTACTGGGTGATTCCGATTGCCAGGAAGCGACGCGCTGAGCGAGCTTGAATTCTTTGCGAATCGCAGTCAGTTCATCGCGCACCATGTCCACGATTTCGCGTCCGCGAATGTAATCGCGTTGATCTTCTGCGTTTTTTTGCGTTGGCACGATGATCTCGGGAGCGAGGCTGGCAGTCGCGCCATTCTCCACTTCTCTGAAGGATCGCTTGAGCACTTGATCGAAGCGCTGTGAGTCACCCAGATCGCTCGTTTCCAGCAGCGTTTCGGGTGCGACGTCAACCGCCACAATTACTTCGGTCATGCCGTTAACTTTGGCGTTCGAGACGAACAGTACGTCCTTGCCGTAGAGCGCGACTGCTTTTTCAGTCGCTCTGCGGATGTCTTTGGCCAGTATGCGTTTGAGTTCCATGGGTTATGCCTTTAACTCTTTACTTGCGCTTCTACGGTGTAAATAACTTTGACTGACTGGTCGTCTGGTATTTCGGTGTAAGACAAAACGATCAGCTCGGAAATACGGTGACGAACCATTTTCGACAACCACGGACGAATCGATGGCGCAACGACCAGCACGGCCGGATTGCCCTGATCTTCTACCGTGCGTGTTGCATCGCGCAGGGCAGCGAACAGGCTCTCGGCAAGACCGGGTTCGATCACTACGCTTTGTCCTTGCGCGCCATTGCTCAGCACGTTGTGCAGCAGTTGCTCGAGTTCGGGCGCCAGTGTCATGACAGCCAGATTTTCCTGGGTATCCAGCAATTCCTGCACAATCATGCGGCCCAGCTTGGGACGAACCATCGCGGTCAGTTGTTCGGGATCTTGTGTTTTCGATGCGGCATCCGAGAGCGTTTCGACAATCGTTCGCATATCGCGGATGGCGACGCCTTCGGTCAGCAAATGTTGGAGCGTGCGGGTGATGACGCCCAGCGCCATCTTGCCGGGCACCAGATCTTCCACCAGCTTGGGCGACTTCGCTGCCAGCTTGTCGAGCAGCTGCTGTGTTTCATCGTGCGAGAGCAATTCAGAAGCGTTTTCACGCAGGACTTTATTTAAATGTGTTGCGATCGCAGTCGCTGGATCGACGACGGTGTAGCCGAGCGTGCGCGCGTAATCGCGCTGCGACGGATCGATCCATACCGCCTCCAGACCGAACGCAGGTTCTTTGGTCGGTATGCCTTCCAGTTCACCATAGACTTTGCCGGGATTGATCGCGAGTTCGCGACCGCTCTTGATATCGCCTTTGCCGCGGACGACGCCATTGAGAACGATGTGATACACGTCCGGATCAAGATTGAGCGCGTCGCGGATACGAACTGGCTGTACCAGGAAACCCAGTTCAGCCGAGAGTTTTTTACGAACACCTTTGACGCGCGGCATCAGTTGCCCGCCAGTCTCCGGGTTCACCAGCGGGATCAGGCCATAGCCGATTTCCAGACCGATCAAATCAACCTGATCGACATCATCCCAGTCCAGCTCTTTGGGTGCATCCGGTTTAGCTTCGGCCGCCTGAATCACGGCTTCTTCGGCGACGTTTTGTTCTTTCTGAATCAGCATGAAGCCCAGACCGGCCGTAGCCAGCGCGAGCGTCAGAAACACCAAATGCGGCATGCCGGGAACGATACCCAGGATCCCCAGAATGCTGGCACTGATAAACAGGGCAGAGGGGTTCGACAACTGCGTTACGGCCTGCTCAGTCATCGATTCCGAGGTGGTTACGCGGGTAACGATGATCGCAGTGGCCAGCGACAGGAAGAGCGACGGAATCTGTGCGACCAGGCCATCACCGATGGTCAGCAAGACATACAGCTTGCCTGCTTCGCCGAAGGACAAATCATGCTGCGCTACGCCGATGGCCAGGCCACCGATGACGTTAATCAGCAGAATCAGCAAGCCGGCCATCGCATCGCCGGAGACGAATTTCGAGGCACCGTCCATCGAACCGAAGAAGTCTGATTCTTGTGCGATCTCGTCGCGACGGGTTTTGGCTTGTTCTTGGGTGATCGAGCCGGCGTTCAGATCGGCGTCAATCGCCATCTGCTTGCCCGGCATTGCATCCAGAGTAAATCGGGCATTCACTTCCGATACCCGACCTGCACCCTTGGTGACCACGAAGAAATTCACAATCATCAGGATCACGAAAATAATGAAACCGACCACGTAATTGCCGCCGATGACAAACTCGCCAAAGGCCGCCACTACCGCGCCCGCAGCATGTTCACCCTCATGGCCATTCACCAGAATCACCCGGGTCGAGGCCACGTTGAGTGCCAAGCGCAGCATGGTGGCAAACAGCAGAACGGACGGGAAGGACGAGAATTCCAGCGGTTTGCGCGTGCCGATGGCGATCATGATCACCACGATGCTGACCAGAATATTGAACGTAAACAGAATATCCAGCAGCAAGGCTGGCAGCGGAACGACCAGCATTGCCATAATTAACAGCACAAGGAACGGGATTCCGAGCCCGGCGAGCTCAAATCCCGACAAGCGCTGTCGAATAGTTGACATGGATAGCGTGGTCATTTTTAATTTCTTTTAAAAATCAGTCACTTGCGTTTTTGGTCTGTAAATTCAGGTTTCTACACGGAACATATAAGCAATTGATGTGCCATCAGGGCTGAGGTGAGCTCTGAACGTGATTCTCTGAATAGTCCGGTGGCGATGGAGCCCGGCGCAGGCAGAAACAAGGAATGCACAACGACGGCGATTCGCCTGTCGAGCCGGTTTGGCTTGTGAGCTAGAGCCTGGCCCGACGGAGAATCCAGCGGCGTCCCAACATCCAGCTTGTTTTTTTGATTACGAAATTTCATTTTTAAAATCAAATCAGCCTGCCAAATTAAAGAAGCTCTGCCACTTGCCGATAAACCACGGGAGCGAAGGTTTATTACCTTCCGTTAATATTCTGTAAAGCGGTGCCGTCGGGGGCTCATTCGGGCATTATTTGAAAGAGTTCCAAACGGTAACATTACGATGCAACGCAAGAAGTATTCCGGCCGCTAGCTCGCTGCTGATTAATAAAGGGGTGATTTATGAACAAAATGTCCAAATGCACGATGGTCTCGCTGGCCGTGCTGATCTCGGCTTGCCAATCCATACCGTCAGTCGCTGTGGCTGACAATGCGTCGGCCAAGGCGGAAGTCAAGCCGGTCGATCCTCAGCCTGAAGCACGGGTTGAAGCCAAACCAGAAGCCAAGCCAGAAGCCAAGCCTGAACCGAAGGTTGAAGCCAAAGCCGAAGCACCAAAACCTTCGCCTGATGCGGTCAGCATGATCACGCCGATGATGGAGCGTCAGCAAACCATCCGCGCGACCGGTTATGCCGTCATCAGTACGCAGAATCACAAAAATAGCTCGCAACAGCGCTTGATGGCGATTCGTGCCTCGAAGCTTGATGCCTATCGTGCCCTGACTGAACAGGTGTATGGTCAGCAGCTCGATGCCACCACCACTGTGGCTGAGATGATGATCACCAGTGATACCTTCCGCACTCGCGTGCAAGGCATCGTTTATGGCGCCGTGCTGGAATCGATCACGCCGATCGGTGACGACACCTATGAGACCACCATGTCTCTGGATGGCCGTGTCGTGAATGACCTACGCGTGTTGTATCTGCATCAGCTGGCTGCACGTAACCGGTAATTGATCATGCGCTCCCCCCGACTTCTACCCCTGCTGCTCGCGCTGCCCCTGGCTTGCGCTGCGATTCCTTCGTTGGCTGATACGTCAGGCTTGCCGACGGATCCGCGTAAGCGTCT
>CAMBJI010000132.1 GCA_945867725.1 Bordetella parapertussis | reverse complement strand
TGCAAGCCAGTGCCGTTCCGCGGGCATGCAGCATGCTGCATGAAACCCCCGCTACACCTTGCAGGGCGCGCCATGGCGAGTACGCCATGACCGTTGCGCGGGCAGACCGCATGCGGTCTGAAACTCCCGCTACACCCCTTCGCCAAGAGCGAGTGGGGAATTCGGGTCGCATGCGATCCGCCCACGCAGCAGTCATCACATGCAGGTGATGACGTTTGAAGAATGGTTGGCTTCAAAATCGTCATCCCGGCGCAAGCCGGGATCCAGCGTCTTTACTTTACTAACGGCCGTAGACTCCGTTCCGGTTCACAACCAACTTTAGTCACATACTTAAGACATCGCACCGGAATCCGAGCTGCAGACGCCGTCTCGTCAGTCGCTGGTACTCGCTCCGCGAATGTCAGCCTCGTAAATTGCGCGCCAAGTCGTTATAAAAATTCACCAGCGTTTTGAGCAGATTGGTCGCCATGTCGGAGAAGGTGGTGTAGCGCTGAGTAATCGAGGTAACGAACAGGGTCTGGTCGGTGCCGCGCTGCGTGAGCAGGATTTGTTTTTCGGCGTATTCGCCGCGGAGAGTTTTTTTGAGGTCGTCGGGCATGCTCGCGATGTAAGGTGTTGGTGTTCCTAGCGCCTCTCTGACCACGAATTGGCCAACGGGCTCTTGTCGGTCGACGTAGAAAATAGTCCCCCCCGCGTTCTGAAAAAATTTTCCAACGTCAGCCGTCGTTATTATTCTCGAACCGAAATTGGCATCCTGGATTGGTGGGTAGTCACCGAACATAGTTACACCGACGTTCAACGTTCCTACAGGGGGGCTGATACCGTCCGTGGTGTATTCCGTCATATCGTATCTTGCCTTGTTGTAGTATTTTTCTACGCTAGGCCCCAGCGTTGTGACGGGTGGCGTCACGCCAGCGGGAAGTCCAGTCGGGTTTTTAAGTGCTTCGGTGGCTGCAATGGCTACGGCAGAGTTCAATGCAAGTTGCATTGATGTTTTTTCTTCTGTATTTCTTGGTGCATAAAAAGGGATGGCTTGTGAAAATGGAACATCATAGCGCTCGTAATAGCCATAGTACTTGAAAGAGATTGGTTCGTTGTAATCATTTACTGTAACGAGTAGGTCAAAAGGTCTGATGCTGCTAAATTCAACGGGCTCAACTCTGACTCTGTTTGGAACTGTCCATACCGGGCCCACTAGTGTTTTGTCTACATTTTCAGGTACAAGAAGCAGGTAGGATTTGGATTCAACGGGAAAGGCGTAGCCTACGGATTCCAGTAGTGGTTTAGTGTTGATTAGTGTGGTTACTGACTTAAGATAATTTTGATTGTTTGTTGTTTGATCATCAAAACTTGTATAGTCATTTCCAATTTTTCCATAAGGAAATGGTGTTGCGTCAGAAAGGGCCGTATAGTCTAGACCATCCGCTAACCCAATAACGCGGTGGCTAATCGGCATGGGTATGGGGCTGAGATTGGTTTTTTCGAATGTGTCAGATATTCCATCCCACTTCGCAATCCTCTCCGGCCAAAGCGCAATCTCCTCATTAATAAGCTCAATCGCATCAACGATGTTGTCCAGATTACTTTTTTCGGTCTTGAGGGAGGCGAACAGCTGCGAGGCCGTGTACGCGAGTGTGCCGACGGTCTGATTGGCGAGATTGATGCTGGTCAGATCAGTCGCAGCGGTGATGTTGGACTCGGTGTCTTTCAGTTCCCAGGGCGTGTCCAGCCCCTCGGTGATGACGATGTTTGGCATGCGGATTCCCCTGAAGATATCGGATGATCTGTTGCGGATCGGTCACTTGTAGTGACGCCTTCAGATCAAAAGTTCCATCCTCAGAAATGGCAACGACCGGCACATAGGTCCGGTCGTTTCAAAGAATCAGCGGTAAGTTGGTTGCGCAAACGCAACGTCGCGCGGGTCGGGGCTATTCGGTCTTGCTGGCTGGCTTGGCGTAGGACGGCGCACCATCGACCGAGGCTGCGGCGTTCGGTTTGGATTGCTCGCGGTTGTAGGAAACCGGACGTTCTTTGTCTTTACTCTTTTCGCGGTCTCTGGCGACCTCGCGTTCGCGCGCCAGCTCACGCTCTTTGGTTGCTTCGCGCTCACGGGCAAGTTCACGCTCACGCATCGCTTCCCGTTCGCGGGCGCGTTCTCGCTCACGAGCCAGGTCACGTTCTTTGTCTTTGGCTTCTTTTTCACGACGGGCGTTGGCAGCAGCGAGTTCCTGAGCAGCTTCTTTTTCGCGTTGTGCCGCTTCTTTTTCCCGCTGCTTTTGTTGGGCAGCGATGGATTCGACATCTTTTTTGATCACGTCAACATTGGCGACTGATCCCTGCAGATTGTTAACCTGAGAGGACAGATCTCGCATGGCGCGGGATTGTTCTTTGATCAGGGAATCGAGCCCACTGAGCTGCTGCAACAGGGCAGCCTCATCAGCCGCGGATTTTGCGGGTGCTGATTTTTTCGGGCTGACTGCTTTGGCCGTTGATGTCGGTGGCGTCTTACCAGCGGTGTCAGATTTGTCTGTGCCATCCGCTTTTTGCTCGGATTTCTGTTCTGCTTTTTGTTCTGCTTTTTGTTCGCGTTTCGCCGGCTTCTCGGATTTTTTCTCGGGTGCTGGCTTGGCCGGCGCGGGTGCGGGTTCCTCGGCAGGTGCCGTTGTGGTTTCTTTGCGTGTCGGGAATTTGCCCGAATCCACCAGACGCCCGATCTTGTCTTCGATCGCCTGTTGTACCGATTGCGTGTTTTCCTGTTTGAGATTCAGTTCTTCGAGCGAGGCATGGATGTCATCCATGGTTTCCATGCGTCGTTTCAGGTCAACGGCGCGCTTGCCCACGGCCAGCAGCATTTCGTCGAGCTGTTCGACCTTGCCATGCAATTGCACGGTCATGAAACTGAAGGTGCCTGCGGTACCGACCAATACAGCGGCGGCCAGAGCCAGGACAACCTTGGCCTGCATGCTGGTTTTTTTGGCGCCTTCAATGAGTTTTTCTGCTGCCTTGTTGACGTGCGTACCGGTGGTGGCAACGGCAGACGCCGAGCGGTTGGCGACTTCGGCCGCATCGAGCACGATACCCATCAGAGACTCGAGTTGCTGCGATGCCGAGCGGTTGTTATCGACCAAAATCTGTACGGCTTCCAGTGCCCGCTTAGCGGTATCCTGCGGCACCGTGATGGTGCCATCGGGCAGGATAGTGTCGCCTTCCATAGAGGCGGTCGCGGCGGCAGCTTCTTCCTCACTCAGTGCCGGTGGCGGTGGTGCGGGCGTAAAACCGTCACCACTGGGTGCCGAAGCAGCCTGTTCGTCTTTGGCGTCGTCGCTCATTGTCCTATCCGTTTCCCAAGTCTCTTGACTGCGTCTTCAAGTAAATCCAGCTGTGCGCTGACCTTGGTGGTCATTGCGCCCAGATTTTGTATGCGTTCCTCCAGGTGTATCGATAGCACCCAGGCTGATGCGTTTTCTTCGGTCATGAACACCGCGTCCGGCTCAGTCGGTTCCTGCACTGCGCTCGCAGCTTCTGCTGCAACTGCCGCATCTGCGGCAGGGGTCTCTTGCTCGCCGGTGCCGGTCGCATTTGGGACATCGGCCCAGTGATCCTGCATGTTCCGCTGGTCCGATGGGCCTTCACCCCCCTGACTCTGACGCAAGAGGGCATTACCCTCGGCATCGCGCATATTACGAAGGTCGGAAGGACCATCGCCATCAACAGCGCCGCTTGATACTAGCGGGCTATCAGCGCCGCGTAGCGCGCGTGGATCCGAAGGTCCGTCGCTCTGTTGCGCTCTACCAGCGACTGCTTGGCCATCGGCATCCAGCATGGCGCGCATGTCAGATGGACCATCACTTTTGCCGGTGCCTGCAGTTACTGCGCTACCATCCGCGTCCCTTATTGCGCGACCATCTGATGGACCGTCACTTTTACCTGAGCCTGAGCTTGCCCCACCGCCCTCGGCATCACTGATTTGCCGAACCTCCGAGGCGCCGCTGCCGTCCCTAAGCGCTCGTGTTTCTGAAGGCCCGCCTTCCTGATCTTTGACTGCGCGTTGATCGCTCGGACCCGTGGGGGCCTTTTTCTTCTTGCGCGCTTGTCCCTCCGCGGCAGCGACCTCCATGTGCTCGTCGGTCCGAAAGACCTGCGATTCTTCTTCAGACATGCGCTACCTTTTCAAAGACGCGAGGCGCTCAACGATTGGCCGGCAGCAAGCTGCGCTGCAGAGACTTCGCTGGCCGTAACCAGGGATCCGCCGGTACACCTTGCTTGCGCGCAAAAGCTTCGGCTTCTTTCATGTTCGCAAACGGCCCTGAAATGAGGATGTAACGCACACCTTTGCTTTCGGTGGTCACCGCCGCAATCCGTGCGCCAGTCAGTGTGCTGTACTGGGCGCGCCATTCCTGAGCCTCGGCCATTGCCTTTACCGATACGTGTTGCACGAAAACACTGCCCACAGGCGCCATACGGACCATCTGATCGACACCCCGCTCGGAACGTGGCGCGAGCGCGTCTTCTACCGGTACTTTGGTCTTTGCAGCGTCGGTCGTGCTCGTCACACTGGCTGCGGGTTCGGCGGGCTTGGCTGTGTCCGCGGGTTTTGCAGGTGCAGTGTCGGTCGACGCAACGGGATCTGCGCTGGCAGGGACCTTGGCCGTAGCGGTTTCGCTCTTGTTAGCAGATGAATCGGCAACAGGCGGAGGAACTGAAGGCCCAGCAATGGCGGCAGGCTTGGATTCCGGCTTGGATTCTGGCTTGGATTCAGGTTTTGATTCTGGCCTTGCCTCGGGCAGGGTAGTCGTGGGCTTGCCTGCCATTTGCACCACCAGACTCATCATCCAGGGCGGCAGGTTTTCCTTTAATGTCGGCGAGTTCGCCAGCATGGGGGCTAGCCTTTGAGGGAATAGCAGCGCAATCGTGCCGATAGCGACGGTAAAAAGTAGTACAAAAGCCAATACCCAGCCAAGCAGAGTTTTAAGTAAAGAAGAACGGCTTGAGGGCTCGGTGAAAATCGATGGTGGCTCGTCGTTGTCGGGCGCCTTGTCTTTCGCGGTTGCGGCCGGTGCCGCCGCCGCTGCTGCTGCCGATGTCTGGGCAGGCGTATTTTTCCGGGTCCGAGCGTCGGACAGGTGGCGCTCAAAGCTGCCGGCATCGCCGACCGTTTGCGGGATTTTTACCTCGGCAAAGCCAGTGGCGGCCAATACTTTTTTAATCTCGACTTCGAATCCCATCCCACGAGCCAACTTGAGCAGGGATTCGCCTTCGGCGCGGGTGGGTTGTTCCAGTGGCCAGCGCAGCAAGCGCTGACCGAAGTTGTCCAGACTTTTTTCGTGTTGGGCGATGCCAGTACGGTCGAGCAGCAGGATCAGTGAGACATTCGCACCCGGGAAATCCTGAGTGAGCCGGGACAGCAACTGCAGATCACGTGCGCCGATTGCCTTGGCATCATGCGCGATCAGTACGCGCCGTGGTGCAGGTGAATTTTCACCATTGCGCGCGTCCTCTAACGACAGTCCTGAAAGTATCTGATTGAATCGATCGAGCAGGGCCTCGGTGTTCTGGGGCAGGAAGACTTCGATCTGCAGGTCGGACATCTTGCGCAGCTTGTTGATGACGATACGACCGTAATGATCGAGTATCCCTTCGTTTTCGCTGGAAATTGACAACGACAGGCTTCGCTGCTGCACCGCCTGCATCACGTAGTCAAAACGACGACGATCAGCGGTGCGAAGGAAGATGCCTTCGCTGCTGATCGTGTCGTTGCTTACATCTTGCACGGTATCGGTCATGGTGTTGCCTCTTCAGTTTCCAGCTTGCCGTTCGCGTCGAACTGCATGTTGGACGGTACCGTGGGCTGCGGACGCTGGACCGGCGGCGCACCCGGGCGGACGCTGGCAAGGTTGAATATATACGCGATGACTTGCGCGACCGCATAGTACAGGTCTTCCGGTACCGTTCGGTCGACCTCTGTCGTGAAGTAGAGTGCACGTGCCAAGGGCGCCGCCTGAAAAATTTCAATACCGTGTTTTTCTGCTTCTTCTCGAATTCGGGCGGCGACCGCATCGGCGCCTTTGGCCAAGAGAATAGGCGCGCTGTCACCATTCGGAT
>CAMBJI010000131.1 GCA_945867725.1 Bordetella parapertussis | reverse complement strand
CCAGGGCCAACGGTATCAGGATGGTACCAATAGGATCGATATGCCGGATCGGATTGAGACTCATCCGACCCTGAGAGTAAGCCGTCAGGTCGCCAAAATACTTGGCGGCATAGGCATGGGCGGCTTCGTGCAGGGTAATCGCAAAAATGACGGGCAATGCGTAGATTGCAATCGTCTGGATAATCTCATTCATCGGCCTGATTTTAGCAGACGGCTACTCTGGGGCCCACTCAACGGAAGAGCGAGACATCACCCCTGCCCTCGCGCACGATTTCCGGCGTGCCGGTGGTCAAATCGACCACCGTGGTGGGCAAGCGGCTGCAACTGCCACCGTCAATGACCAGATCGATCTGCTTTTCCAGCTGCTCGCGGATGTCTTCAGGGTCATTGAGCGGCAGATCGCTGCCCGGCAAAATCAGTGTTGTGCTCAACAGGGGCTGCTTAAATTCCTCCAGCAGCGCGTGCGCAATCACATGCTCGGGTACACGCAGTCCTATGGTTTTGCGTGAAGGATGGGAGAGTCGCCGGGGCACCTCTCGCGTTGCCTCCAGAATAAAGGTGTATGGCCCCGGGGTTGCCGCTTTGAGTAGCCGGTACTGGCGGTTGTCCACTTTGGCGTAATTGGCAATTTCTGACAGATCGCGACAAAGCAAGGTCAGGTGATGGCGATCATCCACGCCGCGTATGCGCCGCAAGCGGTCGACCGCGCTCTTGTCATCGAGATGACAGACGAGCGCATAGCTGGAATCAGTCGGCAATGCGACGATACCGCCCGCATCGACGATTTGTACCGCTTGCCGAATCAGGCGTGGCTGCGGATTGTCCGGATGGATTTGAAAAAACTGGCTCATAGAAAATCAATAACGGCGACAGCCTGAAGCTGGCGCCGTGAAAGGGTGAAACAAATGGCAATGCATACGCAACTTCGTGTTTCGTGGCGTGGGGCTGATGTCGGCAGCGAGTAATTGCGCTAACCGTGTGCCACGAAAGACACTGGATCCCGGCTTTCGCCGGGAGCGAGTGGGGAATTCGGGTCGCACGCGATCCGCCCACGCAGCGGTCATCACATGCAGGTGATGACGATTTAAAGGTTAGCCGTTATTCAAATTTCATCCAAACGGAGGCGCGCTGACATTGCGTTGACCTGAAGATGTTGCCGAGGCATTGAAAATTTTAGCGCCACTGCATCCCGGCCTGCGCCAGTATGACGTTCGAGGAACAGTTGGCCTCAAAATCGTCATCCCGGCGAAAGCCGGGATCCAGCGACGTTCGAATTTTCTACGCCTCAACAAAAATTTTTAGCTCAATTTAATGCCATTGAAACTGCGTGCAAATACTTCAATACAGAAAAAGGTTCACCAACAATCAACCCTGCCGCAAAGCGTTAATCCGTTCCTCAAGTGGCGGATGGCTGGAAAACAATTCCATCAGCCCACCGGACTTGTTGATACCCATCGCTGCAACTGATTGCGGCAAATGGCTCTCCTGCATACTACCCAGCCGCGTCAGCGCATTGATCATCGGCTGTCGATTGCCCATCAATTGCGCCGCACCAGCATCCGCGCGGAATTCCCTGTGGCGCGAGAACCAAGCAATGATCATCTGCGCGAGTATGCCGAACACGATCTGACAGACAATGACGGTAATCGTGTAACCGATACCCGGCCCATCGCTATTGTTCCGTGAAATCGCGCGATCAACGAAGTAGCCGACCACGCGCGAGAGGAATACCACGAACGTATTCACCACGCCTTGCAGTAGCGTCATCGTCACCATATCGCCATTGGCAATGTGCGCCACTTCATGACCCAATACTGCCTCGACTTCTTCGCGCGTCATATTCTGCAAAAGACCTGAGGACACCGCCACCAGCGCATCATTGCGAAAAGCCCCAGTCGCAAACGCGTTCGGTTCTCCCTCGTACCAAGCGACTTCAGGCATGCCGATACCTGCACGTTCGGCGAGCTTGCGCACGGTATCGAGCAGCCATTGTTCCGTCGAATTCGATGGCTGTTCAATCACCTGAGCACCCGTTGACCATTTCGCCATCGGCCTGCTCATCAGCAGAGAAATGAAGGCGCCCGTAAAGCCAACAATCAGCGAGAATACCAGCAGCATGCCCACATTCAGTCCTTGCGCTGTCAGGAAGCGATCGACGCCAGTCAACGAGAGCACGATCGTCAATACGGCGATCACAGCAACATTGCTCAATACGAACAGCAGAATTCTTTTCATCCAGGATTCTCCCGAGAAACGTTATTAACCAAAGCACCCAACAACATCCGGTTTGAAAGTTGGGGCGCAGAACGAAATTTCAAGATTGAAAAAACTCAGAGTTGCCAATCATGCCAGACAGGCTTCAAATCTGCAGGAAGATGGGGCAAGCTGCCCAGATCAACTCGCGATTCCGCGGGACCGTGAAAATCGGAGCCGCGCGACGCCAGTAAGCCCGTGCGCCGCGCCAGCGCAGCGTACTCGCCGAACTGATCGGGCGTATGACTGCCCGTGACCACTTCGATGCCCTCGCCACCCAGCGCGATAAATTCCGACAGCAGCGCATCGAATTGCATTTGGTCAAAAGCGTAGCGGCCCGGATGCGCAATCACGGCGCGTCCGCCGGCGGCGCGTATCCAGCTCACAGCCTCTTGCAGCGTGGTCCAGCGATGCGGTACGAAGCCAGGCTTGCCCTCGACCAGATAGTGACGGAACACCTCGGACACCGTTGGCTGCACTCCTAACTCGACCAGATATCGCGCGAAGTGGGTGCGGCCGATCAATGACGGATTTCCTGCGTACTTCAGCGCACCTTCAAACACATTGCTGAGTCCCGTGAGCTCAAGTTGCATAGCTATCAGGTGACCACGCTGGACGCGTCCCTCGCGAACGCTCGCCAAACCACCATACAAGTCAGGATGCTGCTCATCGATATCCAAACCGACGATATGCACCGTCTTGCCAGCAAACGTAATGGAAATCTCCACGCCAGCGATGAATCGCATGCCCAAATCCTGCGCTACAGCACGCGCTTCGGCAATGCCGCCCACTTCGTCATGGTCTGTCAGTGCCCAAACGTCAACCCCATTGGCCGCAGCGCGTCTAGCCAAATCGCCGGGCGACAGCGTGCCATCCGAGACAACCGAATGACAGTGAAGATCAATATTGAGCATGGGGCACTTCAGAAGGAGAAACTGGAATGGAAAACCTACTGCATTGTACGCGCCTGCGGGAGTTGCCGCCGGCATGGGCTCAAGGCAGAAACCCTTCGATCAACAGAGCCAGCGCCTCTGGCTGATCATGGTGCAGCATGTGTCCTGCATCTTGAATGACTTCACATTGCAGCTGTGGGATGTGCTGCCGGCGGCGGTCTATCTCGAGTCGCGCCACTTCTTTTGGACCCATCCAGCGCCACACGTCAGTATCTGCCGCCTCTACCCACAATACGGGCGCCGTGATCGCCGACCAGCAGGCCATCACTTCTTCCGTACGGTACAAGGTGGCGCTGGTGATCTTGTGCGCCGGGTCGCCCAGAATCTCCCATACACCCTCGGCATTCGGCGCAGCCCAGTGACCCGCCAGAAAATCGGCGCGTGACGCCGAGATACGCGGATTGGTTTTTATAAGTCGTGCCGCCACGGCATCTTTGTTCGGATAGGTACGCATCTCGGGTGGCTCGCGCAATTCATCGAGCCATTTAGCATAACGTGCGGGCGCTTGATCGGGACGCGTCAGTGGCAGACCAAAGCCCTCAAGGTTCACGAAATGCGAGACGCGCTCGGGTCGCACACCTGCGTAAATTCCCGCCACATTGCCGCCCATGCTGTGACCCACCAAGTGCACCGGCTCGTCGGGCGCGTAATGATCGAGCAAGGCATCCAAATCGCCCACATAATCGGCGAACCAATAGCAGTCTGATGCAGCGCGCTGGGTCAATCCGAAGCCACGCCAGTCTGGTGCGATAACGTGCCAATCGCGCACAAAACAGTCCACTACAAACTGAAAAGAGGCAGATACATCCATCCAACCGTGCAACATGAATAATTTGGGCGCATTATCCGCACCCCAGTGCCTGACATGCGTGCGCAAACCACGCAGCGTAATAAATTCGGATCGGGATGATTTCATCGGTAGGGGCATTAGCGTCGGAAAAATGTATGGCGAGGTAGCTTGCCAGCAACAAAGGCTACCGGTAGGATCGCGGCACTATTATAAAGGAGCAAGTATGTCCGCCCGGCAGCAGAAAGACGCGTACGCAAATCTTTACGAGACATACCGATGGCAAGTACCCACAGATTTCAATATCACCGAGTTGTGCTGCAGCCGCTGGGCCAGCGATCCTGATCGGATTGCCATTTTTTTCGATGATCTCCACGGTGATCGCGTTGTCACGTATGCCCAGCTGCAGCAAGATGCAAATCGACTCTCCCATGTGCTGCAAGGACTAGGCGTTACGCGCGGCACGCGTGTGGCGATCATTCTGCCCCAGCGTCCGGAAGCCGCCGTTGCGCATTTGGCGTGCCATCAGCTCGGTGCAATTGCCATGCCGATGTCAGTGCTTTTTGGTCCTGATGCACTCCAATACCGTCTTCAAGACAGCGGTGCGATGATTGTCATTGCTGACCCGGCCAGCTTGCAGAACATCCGGCAAATACGACCGACCTGCCCTGAATTAAAACGTGTGATCGCCGTCGATGATTACGGTCGCGACTGCCTGACATGGGAAACCGCTATGCGATCGGCCTCCGATCAATTCAATGCCGTCGGCACGCAAGCCAATGATGCGGCGATCCTGATTTACACCAGCGGCACGACGGGCTCTCCCAAAGGCGCACTGATACCGCAGTCTGCCCTACTCGGCAACCTGACTGGCTTCGTCGCATCGCAGAACTGGTTTCCAGAGAAAGACGATGTGTTTTGGTCGCCCGCTGATTGGGCCTGGACCGGCGGCTTAATGGATGCGCTACTGCCCACTTTGTATTTTGGCCGACCCATAGTCGCTAGTCGCGCGCGTTTTTCAGCGGTATCTGCTTTCCAGCTAATGGAGAAATACAAAGTCACCAACAGCTTCATCTTTCCCACTGCACTGAAGATGATGATGAAAGCCGTACCAGAGCCGCGTGATCACTATCGCCTGAAACTGCGCGCGGTCATGAGTGCCGGTGAGGCGGTGGGCGATACGGTGTTCGACTGGACGCAATCAGCACTCGGCGTCACGATCAATGAAATGTTCGGCCAGACCGAAGCCAATTACATAGTCGGCAACTGCGAAGTACGCTGGCCTGCACGACCAGGCAGCATGGGCCGACCTTACCCCGGTCATCAGGTCGCTGTGCTGGATGATGATGGTCATCCTGTCAAAGCCGGCGAAACCGGTGAGGTTGCCTTGAATCGCTATGACATCCACGGTCATCCTGACCCCGTGATTTTTCTGGGCTACTGGAATCGCGAAGACGCGACCCTCGACAAATACAGCGGCGATTGGCTCAGAACCGGCGATCTAGCAAAGATCGATGAAGACGGATACCTCTGGTACCGCGGTCGCGCAGACGACATGTTCAAAGCCGCAGGCTATCGCATTGGTCCATCGGAGATAGAAAACTGTCTGATCAAACATCCCGCCGTCGCCAATGCTGCAGTGGTACCCAAACCGGATGCCGACCGCGGCAATGTGATCAAAGCGTTTATCGTTCTGGTCGAAGGTACTCGTCGGAGCGCGAGTGCAGATGCAACATTAATCGACGCGCTGCAGCAGCATGTGCGTGGATTACTTGCGCCTTATGAGTATCCGAAAGAGATCGAGTTTATTGATGCGCTACCGATGACGACGACGGGTAAGGTGCAGCGTCGTGTATTGCGCTTGCAGGAGGCAGAGCGCGCCAGCTCTTGAAACGCCGTGCAGAAGAGCCTCAGGTTTTTTGATTTCTGATGTACTGTGATTGCCGTTTAAATCAATCCTTATTTAACGCAATCAGCTCTTCCTCCGTGAAGCCCGCCGCTCTTCTAGCTTCCAGATTGAACGGGCCTTTCAGAACGGGGGCTTTATATTGTCGTGCCAGTTCGCGGTAGGTGGACAGGGGCTCTGCTCCCTGCTGCTGACATAACCAGCCAAACCAGCGATTGCCGATAGCGACATGACCGA
>CAMBJI010000130.1 GCA_945867725.1 Bordetella parapertussis | reverse complement strand
GACGCTGGGATTTCTCAATCGCCTGAACAACTATTCAGTCGGATCAACAACTACCGTCATCCCGGCGGACGCCGGGATCCAGCGTCTTTCGCCGAATTCCTAAAACAGTTTATCGAACTTGCTTCAGGGCACGAATATAGCCGCTATTTCTGTCCAGCCCCTTTACCCAGCGCTTGATACACCCCCGCCAGCAAGTCCCGACCGATACGTTCTTCCATTTTTTTATGCACAGGCAGTAGCGCCTGACGCCACTGCGCCATTTCCTGCGGTGTCGGTTTGTAAATGGTGGTTTTACCGGTCTTGGCAATAGCCTGCATTGCCTCGGCACTTTCGCTCTCGGTGAGCGTGTTGTTCATTCGCGTGGCTTCGGCGAGCGCCGCTTCCAGACCGGAGCGAATCTCGGGCGCCAGGCCATCCCAGAATCGCTTGTTAACGATCACTGCAAAACCCATATAACCATGCTCGGTCACGGCGAGATGCTTCTGCACCTCGTACACTTTTTGCGAATAAAAATTCAGCGGCGGGTTTTCTGCACCATCCACCACACCAGATTGCAGCGCCTGGGTCATCTCGGAAAAAGACATCACCTGAGGGTTGGCACCGAGCGTGCGCATTTGCTCGTCAATGACTTTGGATCCTTGTATGCGCACTTTCAATCCGCGCATATCGGCGGGTACGTGAATTGGACGATTGGCCGACATCATCTTGAAACCCATGTCCCAATAAGCCAGCCCCCGAACGCCCTTGGTTTCCAAAATGCCGAATAGCCGCTGCCCGACCGGCCCGTCAACCACACGCCGCAGTGCTGCCCGGTCCTCAAACAAAAAAGGCAGATCGAAGACTTCGAATTCGCGTATGCCCAGCGGACCGAATTTGGACAGCGTCGGTGCGAGCATTTGCACCGCACCCATTTGCAGCGCCTCCAGCTCTTCCTTGTCTTTGTAAAGTGTGCTGTTGGGATAGACATCCACCCGCACCTTGCCAGCGGTGTTGCGCTCGGCAACCAGCTTGAAATGCTCGATGGCCTTGCTCTTGGGCGTACCCATTGCCGCCACATGGCTGAACTTGATGACGATCTGCTTGTCGACTGCGAGTGCCGGCTTATTCAGTGCTAGCAGGGTCAACATCAGCGCTGCACTCAGTCCACCAGCCTGTTTGATCACGCGGTGGCAGACATCGGAGACGGACATGCGCTTCGACAAATTAGCACTGAAGTTCGGCATCGTTAAATATCCTGACATCGTTCGAATCGCTGTGGATCGTTGGGTCATGCGGCATGCCATGGGTTGACTGGGCTAACTTTGCGAAGCAGCGTCCCGGGTTCGACTCATTGCGAATTGACAAACCGCTGCCCCGCAAAACCCGGAGTATCGGCCATGAGCCTGCCCCGCCGACAACCTGACCGCCCATCACTTGCCAAAGAACAATTCTACGTGGTTTTAGTCTAAGGCCGCACCCACATACACCCTACGATAACAGGGATGGAACCATGATCCGCAGCTCTGAGCGCAATCGGACCAGCTCGCCCCTGCAGCCGACCTGCGGTGACAAACGCCGCCCACACCACCGAATCTGCGGCAGGGCCTGAGCAGCGCGCAAGCGGCAACACTGCTCGAGCAATGGGGTCCTAACCGTTTCGTCGAGACGCGCACGCTGCCCGTGTGGCTGAAATTTCTTGGCCACTTCCGCAATCCGCTGGTGCTAACAAACAGCCTTGCACTATCTAGCGGCTCAGTAGGACAACGAAAGGCATTCTGAAATGCCGCCGGGTTGTGCACTTCCAAGGCTAGCAAGGAATCAGTACCCATTGCCTCGAACAGCTGCGCGACACAGCGCATCGTGACCGGATCAAGCGGCTTGTTCTTGTGGTCCTTGAGTGCATACGCCAGATAAGGCACGACCGCGCTTACACGAGACGCTGACGCCTCGTTGAGTGTCGCAATGAAAAACAACAGGCGATTGAGTTTGTCATTGGCACTTTGCGATCCCTCGCCATGCAGCGATTGCAGCACGAAGCAAGAACGCCCCCGTACATTCTGCAGGGGCCGCGCCTTGTGCTCAGCATCTTCGAAAGCGCGCTCTTCATGTGCAGCCAGCGATATACCAAAATGGTGCGCGATCTTTACGCCTAGCGACTCACTGCCATGCAGTACAAACAGCAACGGCGGTTCAAGTACCAGGAGAAAAGTCCGATGAAAAGAGAGCTAATCATCTTCCAGCTTGCAGGCATCACGGCATTGCGGCAGATTGAAGCGGGCGATGGTCAGCGCTGGCCATCTTCGATGCTGAGCTGGACATTGTGTCTACCAGTGCCGCATCCTGCCCTAGACTTACCCAGAAAATACAAGGTAAACTATGCGCACTATTACGTGCGCATAAAAATCCAATGTCCACTTCACGCACCAACCGACGGCCCCACCCCGACCAACCGGGCAAGCGCGCGATCAACCTCAGCCTGAGTACCGACGTGCTGGAGGCGGCGAGGCAGTTGGAAATCAACATATCTCAAGTATGTGACAAGTACCTCCGCGAGGTAGTGCGGCTTGAACAAGAACGCAAATGGCGGGAGGAACACGCAGATTTTATCGCCGCCTACAATGCCACGGTTGACGCTGAAGGCTTGCCGCTGGAAGAGTGGAAAAGCTTTTGATGGCGCGTTTCGATGTCTATGCCAACCTCGGTAGCAAGTCCGACACGACGCCCTACCTGCTTGATGTGCAAAGCAATCTTCTCGACGACCTCGATAGCCGAATGGTGATTCCTTTAAGAATCCTCAAGCATTTTCCCAAGGTCAAATTGTCGACACATCTGACACCCGTATTCACCATCAAAGGTCACGACTACCTGATGGAGACACCTAAAATGGGTGCCGTACAGGTGCGCACGTTAAAAAAGCCCGTTTGCTCACTGGCAAGTCAGCAGGCCCAGATAACGGCGGCACTGGATTTCCTGTTTCACGGTTATTGAATATTCAGCAAAACGACATCTCAAAAAAAGCGCCCACCTCCCTGTGGAGATGAGCGCAATGGCCCGCAGCGCAAGTAAATCCAACTTACATCGTTTTCCAGTCCCCCGCCTTCTCAAAAGCGTTACCGGCCTGATAGATAGTCGCTTCATCAAAGTGCTTACCAACCAGCATCAAGCCGATCGGCAAACCATCGACGAGACCACAAGGCACGGTGAGCGCGGGGTGATGCGAAACATCAAAGGGACAGGTGTTGCCAATCTGCTCGAGCGCACGCGCGAAGTATTCTTCTCGGCTCGCATCAGCCGGTGGCAGCTTGGTCGCTTTCATGGGCATGGTCGGCAACAGCAGCAAATCATATTTCGCAAGCGCTGCATCATAAGCCGCTGTCAGGCGACGCGTGATGTTCATCGCTTTGCCGTAGTAATGACTGCCGTGATGCTTTTTGATATAGGTACCGAGTACCGTCATCACCTTTGTTGTCTCTGACAGTTCATTGGCACGCAGATTCCATCCATGCAGCTTGTCGATCAGACTGGTGACATACAGATCCGGACGTGACAGGCCATAGCCATCACCAAACATCATCGTCTGCGCAATACCCTCCACACCAATCGGCGTCCAAAGCACCGGTCCGATCAGGTGCTCGGGGATGGAAATCTCTTCTACAGTCGCACCCAGCTTGGCGAGCAGCTCGGCGGCTTTCCTGACTTTGGCATCCGAGGCTGCCTCGGATTCTGGACGACCAAATCCTTCCTTGAGAATACCGATACGCATGCCCTTGACGCCCGCATCAAGCTTTTTCGTGTAATTCAAATCTGGGGCGGGGCCATACTGACGCGGATCATAGCCATCATGTCCCGCAATCACCTCGAGCATGAGCGCATTGTCAGCAACGGTTCGAGTCATCGGACCGGTGTGATCAACATAAATCTCAATCGGCATAACGCCGGTGTAAGGCACTAGTCCATGGGTGGCTTTCATGCCGACGATACCGGACCAGGAAGCTGGCATACGGATTGAGCCGCCCTGATCACCGCCAATACCCAGATCAGCCTCGCCGAGTGCGACAGCCACTGCTGTACCTGATGACGAGCCTCCTGCGGAGTAGCCCATCTTCAGCGGATTGTGGACCGGTCCTTTTGCACCGGTATGACTACCCGCCGAAATGCAATACGACTCGCAATGCGTCTTGCCAATGATTTCGGCACCGGCATCAAGCAACCGGCTGACTACTGTGGCATCGATATCCGGCACATAACCTTCAAGGATCGAGCAGCCATTCATCATCGGCACGCCGGCGACCATCACGTTATCTTTGATGGCAACCCGCTTTCCTTGCAGACGTCCTGTGCTTGCGCCCTTGATCGAAGTTTTTACATACCAGGCATTCTGCTTGTTATCTTCAGGCGCAGGAAAATGACCCGGCGTGCGTGGATATTTCACAGGCGGCAATTCATCGGCCATGTGATCAACCATGTTGTAGGCGGCAATGCTACCCGCCATCAGACCCTGATATGACTTGATATCGTCGTCGGTCAAAGCCAGGCCGACCTCCTCAGCTGCGGCACGGACTTGTTCTGCGGTGGGTTGTTGGACTGCCATCGGATCCTCCTGATTTTTGTAGTTTAAAAAAGTGCTGCCAGTTAAAGGGTTGTTATATTCAACGCTCGCCAATAGTGCTTCAAGGTGAAAGCAGACGTTCAAGTTCAGGGTCATCGCGTATCGCAGCAGATTCCCCTGAAAGCGCGATGTGGCCACGATCCATCACATAGCAGTGCTGTGAAATACTCAAGGCCATCTTCACATGCTGCTCAACGATCAGCACCGCGATACTTTGTGCAAGCTCTCGAAGCCTCTCGGTGATTTCCTCGATCACGCCATGCCAGACACCTTCGGTGGGTTCATCGAGCAACAGCAGGCTAGGACGGCCCAGCAATGCGCGACTGATAGCCAGCATCTTTCGCTCACCACCCGACAATGTGCCCGCTGCCTGTGACATACGCTGCCCCAGTCTTGGAAAGAGCGCGACCATCTCTTCAATCGCCTGGTCGCTGTTAGATTCGCGCAAGGCACCCACCTGAAGATTTTCTCTGACCGTCAGACGCGCAAATATGCCGTGGTCTTGGGGCACATAGCCCAAACCCCGAGAAGCACGCTGCTCTATCGCAGCGCTTTCGATACTCTCACCATTAAACGAAAGACTGCCTCGCTGCGCGAGCAATTCACCCGCAATCGTTTTTAGTAGTGTCGTCTTACCCGCACCATTTCGCCCAAGAATGGCCACACCACCGACGGCGGGTATCGACAATGAAACATCGAACAGCGCCTGACTGTGACCGTAGTAGGTACAGAGCTTGTTAGCGACCAGAAGCGACGAATTAGACATGGGCGAGATAAACCTCTTTGACACGGGCATCGTTTTGCACATCACTGGTTCGGCCAGAGGCAATGATCTGTCCCTGATCCAGCACCGTCAGAGAATCACAAATATCCTTGATGAAATCGAGATCATGTTCGACGATCAGCAGTGAGCATTGCGCTTTAATTGGCTGCAATAGTTCACCCGTTGCACGACGCTCTTGCGGACTCATGCCGGCAGTGGGCTCATCGAGCAGCAACAGTCTGGGCTTGAGCGCTAAGGCCATCGCAATTTCCAGCCACTGCTGCTGACCATGCGAGAGTTCGCCCGCCAGATCGTATTGACGCTCTCTAAGACGGAAACGATCCAGATAATGAATAACTTCGGCATGCAAACTATCGCGAGAACTCGAGCGCAGCAGGCCCCAGATGGACTGATGAGCCTGCAATGCGATGAGCATATTGTCGTAGACCGCAATCTCGGGAAGTATCGCCGTGATTTGAAACTTGAGACTCAAACCGGCACGCGAGCGTTCTTGCGGTGTGAGTGTGGTGATGTCTTTACCCGCCAGATGAATCGTGCCAGAAGTCAGAATCTCGGCACCTGCGAGACACTTGAGCAAAGTACTTTTACCGGAACCATTCGGGCCAATCAGCCCATGGAATTCATGATCATCGACGACCATGTCAGCCGATGACAACGCGGTCAGCGTTCCATAGATTTTCGATACACCACGGACTTGCAGCAGGCTCATGACTGAACCCCTGTGTCAGTTTTTTCTGTCACAACGCTATCTTCTTTTTTACCGAAAAAGAAATTACG
>CAMBJI010000129.1 GCA_945867725.1 Bordetella parapertussis | reverse complement strand
CCCATAAAAAAACGACGCATTCAGCTCAGAGAATGACTCCCGAAGACTACTGCCAACAAAAAGCCGCTCAGAGTGGCTCGAGTTTTTACTACAGCTTTCTTTTCCTGCCACCACAGCGCCGGCAAGCCATCACGGCTTTGTACGCGTTCTGTCGCGAGGTCGATGATGTGGTAGACGAAACCAGTGACCCTGCTCTGGCGCAGACCACGCTGGCTTGGTGGCGCAAAGAGGTCGCGCAAATGCTGGCCGGACAGCCCAATCATCCGGTCACTCAGGCACTGATGCCGCACCTGAAGACATTCAACATTCAGGGAGAGCACCTGCTTGCCGTCATTGACGGTATGGAGATGGATCTCACCCAAACACGCTATCTCGATTTTATTGCGCTCGAGCGCTACTGCTGGCATGTCGCCAGTGTCGTGGGCATCATGTCGGCCAGCATCTTCGGCTACAGCGACCCACGCACGCTGCAATATGCAGAAAAGCTCGGCCTAGCTTTCCAACTCACGAACATCATTCGCGATGTCGGTGAAGATGCACGCCGTGGCCGCATTTATCTGCCGATATCGGAGTTGCAAGCGCATCAGGTCACTGCCTCTGAAATTCTCAATGCCACTCACAGCGATCGCTTTGCTGAACTAATGCGCTTTCAGACTAAGCGCGCCCAAGCCCTGTATGACGAAGCAATGGCCCTGTTACCGGCAGCAGATCGCCGCGCACAGCGAGCAGGGCTGATCATGTCAGCAATTTATCGCGCTGTGCTCGAAGAAATCAAGCGTGACGAATTTCGGGTCCTCGATCACAAAATTTCGCTTACGCCGATCCGCAAGTTGTGGCTGGCCTGGAAAACCTGGGTCAAAGGCTGATGCGCAAGCCCACAGTCGCCGTTATCGGCGCCGGCTGGGCTGGCTGCGCTGCAGCGGTCGAGCTGACACGGCGCGGCGCCAAAGTCATATTGCTCGAAGCCTCGCGCACCATGGGCGGCAGAGCGCGGCGTGTCGAGCATCAGGGCACCACCCTCGACAATGGTCAGCACATACTGCTCGGCGCCTATAGCGAGACACTTCAACTGATGCAAACCGTCGGTCTTCGTCCTTCCGAGGCACTGCTGCGCCTGCCACTGCAAATGCGTTATCCGGCCAACAGTGGCGGGATGGATCTGCGCGCGCCTCGCCTTCCCGCCCCGCTTCATATGGCGTGGGCCGTACTGCGAGCCAAAGGTCTGACAATCGCTGACAAACTCGCACTCGCCCGATTTTCTTCTGCCGCACGTTGGATGCAATGGCAACTCCATACAGATTGCACCGTCACCGAGTTGCTTGAGCGCTTTGATCAAACCGAACGGCTGATTCGACTGATGTGGCGGCCGCTCTGCATTGCTGCGCTCAACACACCACCGGAGCGTGCATCCGCGGTAGTGTTTTTAAATGTGCTGCGCGATAGTCTGGGCGCGCACCGCAGCGCCTCCGACATGCTCATTCCAAAGCGGGATTTGTCATCACTTTTTCCGGACGCCGCCGTAGCTTATGTCGAACATCACGGCGCTCAAGTGCACGCCGGCACACAAGCGCGCTCGGTATCACGCACCGAGAACGGCTGGCGTGTGCAGGCAGACAGTCTTGACCAGGAACTCGATGCCGTAGTGATAGCGACACCGCCAGCGCAGGCGCGCACGCTGCTGATGGACCTGATACCGGCGTTGGCAGAGTCGCTGGCGTTCACCTATGAGCCGATCACTACCTGTTATCTGCAATACGAACCAGCATTAAAACTGCCCGCAGTTTTTTATGCGCTGCAGGACGATCCGGAAAAACATCGTTGGGCACAATTCATTTTTGATCGCGGACAGCTTGATGCCTCGCAATCAGGACTGATGGCTGTCGTAATCAGCGCTGCAACTGAGGCGATCGCACAAGGAAATGAAACACTGCTGGCGGAAATCTTGCTGCAAATCGCTAGCGATCTGGATATGCCGGCGCTACTCAATCCCCAATGGCACCGCATCATCAGCGAAAAGCGCGCCACTTTTTCCTGCACGCCGAATCTGTACAGACCGAAGAATGACACGGGGTTGAAAGGCTTATTTCTTGCCGGAGACTATACGGCGAGCGATTATCCCGCCACGCTGGAAGGTGCGGTGCGCAGTGGACGCGAGGCAGCACGCCAGCTGTTGCTGCAATCGAGCAAACACTAGCTTAATTTTAGAAGGTACTAGGACAACTCCCTAACCTTCGTCATTGCCTCATCAATCCGCTCGACCCCAATCACCTGCAGGCCTTCAATTTTCTGCTTGGGCAGATTAGATTTGGGCACCAAGGCTATCGAAAATCCCAGTTTGGCCGCTTCACGCAAACGCTCTTGTCCGCGCGGCGCAGGTCGAATTTCTCCCGCCAATCCGACTTCACCAAAAGTGACTAGCCCCCGCGGCAACGGCTTGCTGCGCATGGATGACTGAATCGCCAGCAGTACCGCAAGATCGGCCGCCGGCTCGGTAATTTTCACGCCACCCACGGCATTGATGAACACGTCCTGATCAAAAGCAGCCACGCCGGCATGACGGTGCAACACCGCCAACAACATCGCTAATCGATTCTGTTCCAAGCCAACCGACAAGCGGCGCGCGTTGGGTACATGCGATGCATCCACCAGCGCCTGTATCTCCACCAGCAGCGGTCGCGTGCCTTCCTGCGTGACCATCACACAGGAACCCGGTACTTGGGCATCATGCTGCGAGAGAAAAAGTGCTGAGGGATTGGAGACGCCCTTGAGCCCCTTGTCCGTCATCGCGAATACACCCAGCTCATTAACAGCACCGAAACGGTTCTTGAATGCGCGCACCAGTCGAAAACTCGAATGCGTATCACCTTCAAAATACAAGACAGTATCCACAATATGCTCGAGCACACGCGGACCAGCGAGCGCACCTTCTTTGGTGACATGCCCCACCAGAATGATGGTTACGCCGGATTGCTTTGCGAATCGAGTCAGCTGCGCCGCGCATTCGCGCACCTGTGCGACTGAGCCGGGCGCGGAGGTCAGCGCATCCGAAAAAAGGGTTTGTATTGAATCGACGACAACCACCTGCGGCTTCTGATCGGTGAGCGTAGCGAGGATTTTTTCCAGCTGAATCTCGGCCTGCAATTGCAAATCGCCGGCATCGATACCCAGGCGCCGGGCACGCAAGGCGATCTGGGCACCGGACTCTTCGCCACTCACATACAGCGAGGATTTAACACGCGACAGATTGGCCAATGCCTGCAGCAGCAGCGTTGATTTGCCAATGCCGGGATCGCCACCAATCAGCACCACACCGCCGGGTACCAGTCCGCCACCAAGGACGCGATCAAATTCTTCAATGCCGGTACCAAAGCGGGGAACGTCCTGCGCTTCAATATCGCTTAACCGCATGACGGGCGCACCCTGCACCAGCCCCTTAGCCTGTCCTCCAAAACGATTGGCTGCGGTTTCCACCACACTTTCCACCATGGTATTCCACTGCCCACACGCCGAACATTGACCCGCCCATTTGCTGCTGGTACCGCCACATTCGGTGCAGGCGTATTGAGTTTTTGCTTTGGCCATAATCAGTCGTGCGCTTCCCGTCGCACGCGCGGCGCGACCCCACACATGAGTTCATAACCTATCGTGCCAGCGTGCGCTGCCACCTCATCAATAGGCAAGCCCTTACCCCACAAGATGACTTCACTGCCAACATCGGCATTGGGGACAGGTGAAAGGTCAATCGTGAGCATGTCCATCGATACACGACCGAGTATGCGGGTTCGTAGGCCATTGACCAGAACGGGCGTATCTGTGGATGCGAGCCGTGGATAGCCATCGGCATAACCACAAGCCACAATGCCAATACGCATGGGCTTGTCGGCCACAAACAGGCTGCCATATCCGACTGAATCACCGGCGCGTAGCGACTGGGTGGCAATGACCCGACTTTGTAGCGTCATCGCTGGCTGCAAGCCTAGGGATGCTGCACTCTCTCGACCCGGCGCACCGCCATACAGCATCACACCCGGCCTAATCCAATCGCTTTGTATCTGCGGTTGCAACAAGGTCGCTGCGGAATTAGAAAGACTGATTTCTGCGTCGATGCCGGCAATAGCCTGCTTGAACGCAACCACCTGCGCGTCCACATCCGGCATCGTATGCTTCGAATCGGCGTTTGCGAAATGGGTCATCAAGGACACGGAACGTACCGAGGGCAGTGATTTAAGGCGCTGATAGATTTCACTAACCTGAGATGGCATGAACCCAAGACGATTCATGCCTGTATTGATTTTCAGATGAACCGCCAGCGGTCGCTGCACAGAGGTCGTTTCCAGCATCCGGCACTGATCGACATGGTGAATCACTGGCTGCAAGTCATCACGGGCCAAATGTTCGATGTCGGCCACGTCGTACATACCCTGCATCATCATGATTGGCTTCTGCCAGCCCAGCTCGCGCAATCGCGCGGCGCGGTCGAATTCAATCAGTGAAAGACCATCTGCTGCATCAAATGCTCGTATCGCATACGCTAGCCCATGGCCATAGGCGTCGGCCTTTACCACGGCCCAAGTCCGGGCACTGGGGACGGCTTTTCGGGCCACAGCGAGATTAGCGTGCATCGCAGCAATGTGGGTGATCGCGACGAGTGGTCTGGACATCAGGAAGAGAACTCGGAGAAAAGAAATACGGTGGAATGGAATAATCCGCATTTTACCGGACGCGGGTCCGGTCGCGATAAGCACCGAACCCCGGAGAAAGTCGAAACTGGCTTTCATGGTATAAAGCAAGCCGCCTTCGTACTCGCCATTAGCCCACAAATCAACGTTCCCCACGAATGAACCGCGGCTTCTACACCATCATGGCAGCACAGTTTTTTTCGTCGCTTGCCGACAATGCGCTGCTTATCGTCGCCATTTCCGTGCTGGTTTCGCTTCAAGCGCCGGCATGGATGACACCCATGCTGAAGCTGTTCTTCGTGCTGTCCTACGTCATCTTGGCGCCGTTCGTAGGCGCATTCGCCGATGCCTTCCCCAAAGGCCGCGTCATGTTCATTACCAATCTGGTGAAGATCGCGGGCTGCCTCATGATGTTTTTCAGCGTACATCCCCTATTGGCCTATGCCGTGGTGGGTTTTGGCGCCGCAGCTTATTCGCCTGCGAAATACGGCATCCTCACTGAGTTGTTACCGGCCGAGAAACTGGTGGCAGCCAATGGCTGGATCGAAGGTCTCACGGTACTGTCAATTATCTTTGGCACCGTATTGGGTGGGGTATTGGTCAGTGAGCGATTTGCGCAGGCGCTGGCTTTTCTAATGCCATTCAATCATCTGCAACTGAGTCTATCGTTTGAATTCGCGCTGGGCGTGGTCATGTTCGCTTACTTGTTGGCAGCGGTCTTCAATCTAAATATTCTGGATACCGGCGCGCGCTATTCAGCGCAACAGCGCAACCCTATCAAGCTGGTTGTGGAGTTTTCTCATTGCGTCACCGCGCTCTGGCGCGACCGGCTTGGACAGATTTCACTGGCAGTCACCTCCTTGTTCTGGGGTGCAGGTGCAACCTTGCAATTCATTGTGCTGAAGTGGGCCGAGCAGGCGCTGAACCTGCCGCTGGCAAAAGCGGCAGTGCTGCAGGGCGTGGTGGCCTTTGGCGTTGCCTTTGGTGCCATGGCCGCTGCCAAACGTGTACCGCTGAAAAAATCGCTCACTGTCATGCCCCTGGGTTTCCTAATGGGCCTGATTGTCACGATCATGGTATTCGTGCACTCAACAACGCTGGCTTATCCGCTGCTGGTACTGATCGGCGCCATGTCGGGCTATTTTGTGGTCCCAATGAATGCTCTGTTGCAGCATCGCGGACACGTTCTCATGAGCGCAGGTCACTCGATCGCGGTGCAAAACTTTAGCGAAAATGCGTCCATTCTTCTGATGCTCGGGCTCTATGCTTTACTGGTCAAACTCGATCTGAGCGTGAATATCGTGATCGTGTTGTTTGGACTGTTTGTCGCCGGCTTCATGTGGCTAGTCATGAAAAAACATGCCGCCAATCAGCGCGAATATGATTCACTGCATCTGATCGGCGAGCAAAAACACGTCGGCACCTAGGCGGGTGGCGCGGTCAGGCCGCGCAGTTTTTTATCCGCCTTGCCTTGCCAGTCGTC
>CAMBJI010000128.1 GCA_945867725.1 Bordetella parapertussis | reverse complement strand
AGACCACGATGGCTGACTATCAAAATCTATTTACAGCGGTGCAGGTGAGCGGTCCTGTGCACCATGGCACTGAGCTGCACAATGCGGCAAGCACGCGTGTAGGCCAACCTTTCCTGCTGCATCTTGCAGGACGTCTGGGCAATGCACAGATCGGACCGATCTATCTCGGCCCGCTCGGTATCATGTCGCTCTTGTTCGGCATGGTCTCGTTCAACATCATGGGCATGAACATGCTCGCGTCAGTGAATTGGGATCCGGTTCAATTTATTCGCCAGCTATTCTGGTTGGCGCTCGAACCACCCGCGCCAGGTAATGGCCTCGGACTGGCGCCATTGAACCAGGGTGGCTGGTGGCAGATTGCCGGTATGTCCCTGACAGTTTCTATCTTGCTGTGGTGGGCCAATGTCTATCGCCGCGCACGCACCTTAAAAATGGGTACGCATGTCGCGTGGGCTTTTGCTGCAGCGATCTGGTTGTTTCTTGTGCTGGGTCTGATCCGTCCTGTGTTGATGGGGTCTTGGGGTGAAGCAGTCCCGTTTGGTATCTTCCCGCATCTCGACTGGACGGCTGCGTTTTCCCTGCGCTACGGCAATCTGTTCTACAACCCTTTCCATGCGCTCTCGATTGCCTTCTTGTATGGCTCGGTACTGCTGTTCGCAATGCATGGCGCAACAATTCTTGCGGTGGGCCGTTATGGTGGCGAGCGTGAGATCGAACAGATCATTGATCGCGGTACTGCGACCGAGCGCGCCGCGCTGTTCTGGCGCTGGACCATGGGCTTCAACGCCACGATGGAATCCATTCACCGTTGGGCCTGGTGGTTTGCGGTGCTGTGCCCGCTGACCGGCGGTATCGGCATCCTGCTGACTGGTACGGTGGTCGACAACTGGTATCTGTGGGCTGTCAAACATGGCGTTGCACCGCCTTATCCTCATGTGTGGGGCACGGTCGTGGATCCGGCCACTCTGCAGGGAGTAAAACCATGATCGTTCGAATCATTCAACTCGTCGCCATGCTTGCGCTTGGCCTGATGCTGTCCGGCTGCAAAGAGCCGCCTTTTGAGCGTCTGCCGATGGACAGCGTTCAGCACGGCTATCGTGGCACGGGCATGGTGCAGGTATACAACCCGCGCACCGTTGCCAGTCAAGACGCGCTCAACACCGCACCACCCTCATCGCCACCGATACCCGATGGCGGACCCAAGGCCAAAGAGGTTTATAAAAATGTGCAGGTGCTGGGTGATTTGTCTGCAGGTCAGTTCGTCGGATTGATGGCTTCCATGACCACTTGGGTGGCACCCAAAGATGGCTGTGCGTATTGCCACAATGTTGAAAATTATGCTGACGATTCGAAATACACCAAGGTCGTTGCGCGCAAGATGATCGAGATGACACGCCACATCAACAGCAACTGGAAAAACCACGTCGCTGAAACGGGCGTGACCTGCTACACCTGCCATCGCGGTAATCCTGTACCAACCCAAGTCTGGTTCACACCGCTGGAACAGAACAAAGGTGCAGATTTCATTGGCGATCGCGCCGGTCAGAATACGCCCGGCAAGCTGGTTAATTTGTCGTCATTGCCCACCGATCCGCTGACACCGTATCTGCTGGATGACAAGCAGATTCGCGTCAATGGTCCAACGCCTCTGCCGTCTGGCAATCGTAGCTCCACCAAGCAGGCCGAGTGGACTTATGGCCTGATGACGCATATGTCGACTTCGCTCGGCGTCAATTGCACCTACTGCCACAACACGCGTTCTTTCCAAAGCTGGGAAGGCAGTCCGCCACAGCGAATCACTGCCTATCACGGCATACGCATGGCGCGTGACGTGAACAAGAGCTATATGGTGCCGTTGACGGATACCTTCCCGGTCAACCGCAAAGGTGAGGGCGGTGATGTCGCCAAGGTCAGTTGCGCAACTTGCCACCAGGGTGCTTACAAACCCCTGTATGGTTACCCTATGCTGAAAGACCATCCGTATCTGGCGGGTCCCGGCAAGAGCGCAGCAGCACCGAAGGACGAAGTCGTGAAAACTGCAGCAAAGTAAATGCATGACCGATCCCGGCGCAAGTCGGGATCAGTCTGCTTCGTTATCCGGCAGCCAGACGGCGGCCTGACATTAGCATCCACCGATTGCGGAGTCCTCCGTGAGTACAGGCCGACTCGTCAGCAAGGAAACATCGAGTAACCCTGTGCCTGCCGCAACGACCGAATCGGCCTCCCCTAGTCATGCGAGTACTGCGCCTTTGCAGGGTACGGTGGTTGTCGTGCTCTCGAAGCTGCGACGCGCCTATTGGCAATGGGGCTGGCAGCGCATTGCCTTTGGCAGCTGGTGGCCCAATGCCACCCCCGGTCTTCGATTCATCAAGACGCTCGGCAGTGGCAAGGAGGGCGGTTTTGGGCTGATGCCCAGCCTCTCGCATCAGGGCATGTTCTGCGTATTCGACACCGAAGTCGAGGCGAATGATTTCGTCAATACCTCCGCACTAATCGCGCGTTATCGCGAACGCAGCGAAGAACTTTTCATTGCCACACTCAGGCCCGCCAGTGCGCGTGGCAGCTGGGATGGCACGACACTCGCCAGCGGCGACAGTTTGCCTGCCGACGCTATGCTCGCCACGCTCACCCGCGCCTCCATACGGCCTCTGGCAGCAGCACAATTCTGGCGCCATGCACCAGCGGCACAAGACAGTCTTGCCCATGCGCCCGGTTGTCTGCTGGCGGCCGGATTAGGCGAAGCACCGATATTTCGACAAGCCACCTTCAGTCTTTGGCAAAGCACCGCGGCGATGGACGCCTACGCGCGCACGGGCGCGCATCGCCACGCCATCAGCGCTGCGTGGAAACACCAGTTCTTTTCCGAATCCATGTTTGTCCGATTCCAGCCACTCTCGCTGCAAGGTCAGTGGAAAGGACAATCGTTTGACTAGCGCACTACACGAGCATCGCGTTGTCGTGGTGGGCGCGGGCGTCGCCGGGCTGGTCGCGGCCTTGCAGCTCGCGCAGCGCAATCTGCAGGTCACGCTGATTGAAGCAGCGGAGCAACCTGGCGGCAAAATGCGACAACTGATGGTCGATGGCGCACCTATCGATAGCGGTCCAACCGTCTTCACCATGCGCTGGATTTTTGAGCAGATCTACGCTAATGCGGGTACCCGGCTTGAAGATGAACTCAAACTCACGTCCTTGCCCGTGCTCGCACGTCACGCTTGGAGCGAGAACGAACGCATGGATCTGTTTGCCGATCCCGGACTTTCGCGCGATGCGATTGCGCGCCTCGCTGGCCCCGCCGAAGCAGCGCGATTTGTACAGTTCTGCAAGCAAGCGCGCGAAGTGTATGACACCCTCGAAGGTCCTTTCATTCGTTCGCAATCACCGACGCTGGCCAGCATGGCGGGCGATCTCGGTCTGCGCGGACTGGCAGTACTGGCCGCACTCGGCCCCATGAGTAATTTATGGGATGCGCTACGCCAGCATTTTCATGATGTACGACTGCAGCAATTGTTTGCGCGTTATGCGACCTATTGCGGTTCGTCCCCGTGGCAGGCACCCGCAACGCTCATGCTGATCACGCAAGTCGAGCTGGATGGCGTCTGGTCGGTCGAGGGCGGTATGCATGCGCTGGCTAGATCACTCGCATCGCTCGCAGAAAAAAGTGGTGTCAGCATTCGTTATGCATCACCGTGCACAGAAATTCTTACCGAAGGAAAAAAAGTCTCTGGCGTACGTCTTGGCAGCGGTGAAGTGCTGCCTGCCGATAGCGTCGTCTTCAATGGCGATGCCTCAGCGCTCACGCAAGGTTTGCTTGGTGGGGGGGTGAAGCGAGTAGCTCCCCGACTGTCGGCAAGCAAGCGTTCCTTGTCAGCGCTCACCTGGAGCGTACACGCGACCACCGAAGGATTTCCGCTGGATCGACACAATGTGTTTTTTCAAGCGGACTATGCGCGTGAATTCAACGATATTTTTTCGCGCGCACGCCTGCCGCAGACACCCACCGTCTACGTGTGCGCACAGGATCGTGGCAGCGACGCCGCTGCACCGGAACGCGATCGCCTGCTGGTACTTGTCAATGCGCCTGCCGAGGGCAGCCGCACGCTTACTGAATCGGAGATTGATGCATGCGAAACCCATTCCTTTTCCCTGTTGACGCGCTACGGCCTGAAGGTACATCGCACGTCGGAGAACACACAGCGCACGTCACCAGCGGAATTTCACCGTCTCTTTCCGGGCAGCGCCGGCGCCCTGTACGGCATGGCGACCCATGGCTGGATGTCGGCTTTCGCCAGATCGGGAGCGAAGACCCCGCTGCCGGGGCTTTACCTCGCGGGTGGGACCGTGCATCCGGGTCCGGGCGTACCGATGGCAGCCATGTCGGGCCAACTGGCGGCCGCCACCCTGATGGCTCACCTCGATTCGACCAGCCGGTCCCGTCGGGTGGTTATCTCTGGTGGTACATCGATGCGCTCAGCGACGACGGCAACTATGGTCTGACCATCATCGCCTTTGTTGGCAGCGTATTCTCGCCGTACTATCGCGCCGCATTAAAGGGTGGCGAAGCGAATCCAGAAAACTATTGCTCGCTCAATGTCGCCTTGTATGGCCGCAACCCGCGCTGGACCATGACCGAGCGTGGCCGCGACAGTATTTCGCGTAACGCATCCAGTTTCACCATCGGGCCCAGCAGCCTGCACTGGCATCGTGATCATCTGGAAATTAATATCTGTGAAATCGGCATGCCCCTGCCTTGGCCTGTGCGCGGCAAGGTGCGTGTTTACCCTTCATCGTTGTCGACGTTTAGCACCCCGCTTGATGACCAGGGACGTCATCGCTGGGGCCCGCTGGCCGCCTGTGCCCGTGTTGAAGTGGAGATGGACAAGCCATCGCAGCGCTGGAGCGGTCATGGCTATCTTGATTCGAACGAAGGCGATGAACCTGTCAGCGAACCTTTTCGTGAATGGGACTGGTCGCGTGCTTTGCTCTCGGATGGCTCGGCTGCAGTGATCTACGATGTGCAGCAAAAGCAGGGAGAGGATCGTTTACTCGGTTTGCGTTTTTCACCCAATGGACACATAGAAGAATTTGAACCACCACCGCGCCAGTCGCTTGACCTGACCCGCTGGCGTATTCCGCGCCGCATGCGCAGCGAAGGCGATACGCCTGTGCGTGTGATTGATATGCTGGAGGACACACCGTTTTATGAGCGGTCGGTGCTCAAGAGCCGCTTGTTTGGCGAAGATGTGATCAGCGTGCACGAGACATTGAATGTGCCACGACTGGTGTCACCCGTCGTGCAGTACATGCTGCCATTCAGGATGCCGCGCCGGGCATAATGCCTTGATGACTTGTCAGACCTGCCGTCCCGGCGTTGACAGCCGTTCAAATAAATCAATCACCCATTCGCAGCGCTCATCAAAACTCTTCGGCGTGATGCCATTGATTTTGCGCTCGCCGGCCAGAGCGCAAGCATCCACCAAAAACTGAATCGCGGGGAGTGGTGCTTCGGGCTCGCAGCGGGTAGGTAATTGCGCACGGGCTTTGGCGAGGCATAACAAGGTGAGTTTGCGTGTGTTGCCGACGACGGCTCGACCGTCGATGGAATTCATTTGGCGCTCAGCGATGACCCGGCCGATTTCTGCATAAATCGTTGAGGCCGCAAGAATGGCACTGCGGCAGTCGCGCGGTAGCGCAGCGATGCCGCTGGAGCCCCGTTGATAAAGGCGATCGGCCTCGAGCAGCAAACGACCGACCACATCGCCCAGTGCCGGCGTGAATTGCGGATCGGCTAACCAAGTATGAGGATCAATGCCGGCCTTGCGCATCCATGAGCGCGGCAGATAGAGACGTCCATTGCGCGCATCCTCACCGACATCACGGGCGATATTAGTTAGCTGCATCGCGTTGCCGAGTTCGCAGGCGCGTGCCAGTGCGTCCGGGTTGGTAATACCCATGATCATCGCCATCATCGCGCCGACGCTGCCGGCTACGCGCGCGCAGTAGTGATGCAAGTCCTCTAGGGTGTCGTAGTGCCGTCCCGCGGCGTCCCAAGCGAAACCTTCGAGCAGTGCTTCGGGGAGTTCGCGCGGCAGACCATAGCGATGGGCGACCATGGCCATCGCGCGATCTTCGATGATGGGTTCAGGCTGGCCGTCATAAATCGCCGCAAGGCGTTTTTGCAGATTTTGCATGGCCAGCGGATCGTCGCTGT
>CAMBJI010000127.1 GCA_945867725.1 Bordetella parapertussis | reverse complement strand
GCATTATCAGATACGTCAGCCTCAGGGCAAGCTGGTGCGCGTGACAGCGGGCGAGGTCTTTGATGTTTGCGTTGATTTGCGTCGTAGCTCGCCTTTTTTCGGACAGTCGGTGGCGGTCATGCTCTCGGCTGCAAACAATCGACAGTTATGGATACCACCGGGATTTGCACACGGATTTCTGGTCACTAGTGATTACGCAGAATTTCTTTACAAAACAACCGACTACTATGCGCCCGAGCATGAGCGTTCGCTGCAATGGAATGATCCTGCGCTGAATATTGCGTGGCCTGTGCAGGGAGAGCCTTTGCTGTCGGCCAAGGACAAATCGGCCGCATCGCTTACGCAGGCTGAAACCTTCGAATGAAAATACTCGTTACGGGTTGCCACGGTCAGGTCGGTCATGCACTGACCCAGCATTTGCAAGGTCTGGGCGAGATTCATGCGCTCGGGCGCGAGCAGCTGGATCTCTCACGTGCTGAATCGATTCGGGCGGTGATGCAATCCTTGCGGCCGGCAATGGTGATCAACGCCGCTGCCTACACCGCGGTCGATCAGGCTGAATCAGAAGAAGCGCTTGCTCTGCGCATCAATGCCGAAGCTCCTGGCATCTTCGCCGAAGAAGCAGTAAAAATCGGTGCATCACTCATTCACTATTCCACTGACTATGTGTTCGACGGCAGCAAGCAGGGCGCATGGACAGAAGACGATCCTGTGTCCCCCTTATCTGCCTACGGTCGCAGCAAGCTCGCGGGCGAGCGAGCCATTGCAGCGACCGGTGTGCCGCACCTGATTTTGCGTACCAGCTGGGTCTATGGTCTGCACGGTAAAAATTTTTTACTCACCATGCTGAGGTTGGCGCAATCCCGCGATTCACTTTCCATTGTGGATGATCAGATCGGCGCCCCCACCTGGAGTCATACAATAGCGGAAGCTACCGCCAACATCGTGAAAAATTTCCCCCGGGCTGAGCAAATCGAAGAACTGAGTGGTGTTTATCATCTGTGCGCAAGTGGACACACGAGTTGGTTTGGCTTTGCGCAGGCGATTTTTTCGCATCCTGCTGTGCATCAGCGTCCGGCACTGCAGGCGATTACAACAGCGCAATATCCCACGCCTGCTCGACGTCCTGCAAACTCTGTCATGAATACTGAAAAATTCCGGCAAGGTTTTGGTGAGCTACCTTCCTGGCAAGAGGCTCTGCAGCGCTGCTTGGAAGGTCTTGAACCCAAGACTGCTCCTGAATAAACATCTCCCATATTAATTTTTATAGAACTTCTGCAACTATGGTCACTGGCACGGTCAAATTAAATCCCGGCATCTTCAAGGCCTACGATATACGTGGGGTTCTGGGCACAACGCTGGACAACGGCATTGCGTATCAGATTGGTCAGGCCTTTGGATCTGCTGCTGTCGAGTGTGGCGAGGGTACGGTAGTGATTGGTCGTGATGGACGATTATCCGGCCCCGAATTGTCGGCAGCACTGGCCGAAGGTTTGCAATCAGCGGGTGTTGATGTCATCGATATCGGCATGGTCGCTACACCCATGCTGTATTTTGCAACGCATGTGTTGGGTGCCAGTAGCGGCATCATGGTCACCGGCAGTCATAACCCGCCGGATTACAACGGTTTCAAGATGGTGCTGGCGGGCGCAGCCATTTATGGCGACACCATCACTGCGCTCTACCAGCGTCTGCAAGAGGGCAGGCTCGCGCAAGGTCGCGGCAGCTATCGAGAGCATTCGATACGTGATGCGTATCTGCAGCGCATTGTCGGCGACATCAAGCTGGCGCGTCCCATGCACATTGCGATTGATTGCGGCAATGGTGTCGCTGGTGCCGTCGCTGGTGATTTATATCGCCAGCTCGGTTGCACGGTGACGGAATTGTTTTGCGAGGTTGACGGTAATTTTCCGAATCATCATCCTGATCCTGCGCATCCAGAAAATTTGCAGGATCTGATTCGCACTTTAGCTAACAGCGATGCAGAGATTGGATTGGCGTTTGATGGCGATGGTGACCGCCTTGGCGTGGTCACCAAAACAGGTGAGATCATTTATCCGGATCGTCAGCTCATGCTGTTTGCGCAGGAAATACTCGGTCGTCATCCCGGCGCACCGATACTCTTTGATGTGAAATGCAGCCGCCATGTCGCTGAAGTCGTCAAAGCCGCCGGCGGTCAGCCGCAGATGTGTCGTACCGGTCACTCGCTGGTGAAAGCAAAGATGAAAGAAACCGGCGCACCTTTCGGTGGTGAAATGAGCGGTCATTTATTTTTTAAAGACCGCTGGTATGGATTTGATGATGGCTTGTATGCCGGCGCGCGTTTGCTCGAATTGGCCAGCCGTGTCAGCGATCCTGGTGCCATGCTCAATGCCTTGCCACAGTCCATCTCGACGCCCGAGCTTCAGATCGCGCTGTCCGAAGGTGAGAACCACGCCGTCGTGGCGCAGCTGCAGCGCGACGCGCAATGGCCGGATGCGCGTGATGTCATTACGCTCGATGGTGTGCGTGTGGAATACGCAGATGGCTTTGGTCTGGTGCGTGCATCAAACACCACGCCCGTGCTGGTCTTACGTTTCGAAGCCGAAGATACCGATGCGCTGCATCGCATACAACAATCCCTGGGTGCAGCAATTCGCGCGGTACGGCCTGATGCATTGCTACCGTTCTGAATGCTGATGGATTCATTTAGGCTGCGCGCCTATTCTCTGATCTGGTGGCTGATTTTGCCGCTGGCACTGCTGCGTCTGTGGTCGCGTGGTCAACGCGAGCCAGGCTACCGCAAGCACATTGCAGAACGTTTGGGCCGCTACGCCCCCGCGCCTGCATCGCCGCTGATCTGGGTGCATGCCGTATCGGTGGGCGAGACACGTGCTGCCGAACCGCTGATTCGCCGTTTGCTGCGTGACTTTCCATCACATACGATGCTGATTACTCACATGACAGTCACTGGCCGCGCGACGGGTCAGCAATTGTTTGCTGATGAATCGCGCGTGATTCAAGCCTATCTGCCCTACGACACACTATCGATGACGCAGCGCTTCTGTGCCCATTTTCGTCCGCGGTTGTGCGTGCTGATGGAAACCGAAATCTGGCCTTGTCTGATTGATGCTTGTCGTAGAGCGGCTATACCGGTCACGCTCGTCAATGCTCGATTGTCGGAGCGCTCACTGAAAAAAGCGCAGCGGTTCTCTGGTCTGCTGGGTGCCGCTGCACGCAAGATCGATCGAGTCGCAGCGCAAACCGAGGCCGACGCGACCCGGCTGCGCGCAATGGGGGCGCAACATGTCACGGTTACGGGCAGCTTGAAATTCGACATTGATCCACCGGCCAACGGTCTGGCGCAAGGACGCGATTGGCATGCGCAATGGGGAAACCGTCCGGTGCTGTTGTGCGCCAGTACGCGCGAAGGCGAGGAACGTTTGCTGCTGGACGCCATGGTGACGGCTTCACTGCCCGAGCATTTTCTGATCTTGATCGTTCCGCGGCATCCGCAACGTTTCGACGAGGTAGCAAATCTGATCGAGGAGCGTGGATTTCGATGGATGCGTCGCTCGGCATGGCGCTCCGACAGCCTGCCGGCGGATGTGAGCGTGGTGTTGGGTGATTCTATGGGGGAGATGTTCGCGTACTACGCGGCTTCGGATATCGCCTTCATCGGCGGCAGTTTGTTACCACTGGGCGGGCAGAATCTGGTGGAGGCACTGTCCTGCGGCAAGCCAGCCATCGTTGGAAAGCATACCTTCAATTTTGAGCAGATCACCGAAGACGCGATTGAGTTCGGTGTCGCTGTCCGCATCAATGATGCAGATGACTTGTTCAAGCAGTTGTCGGAGTGGCTAGAGGATACTTCCGGGCTGCAGGACACGTCTGCGAGAGCCGCGCAATTCACGCAATTGCATCGTGGCGCGACGGAGAAGACGTTGCGTCTGTTATCCGAGGTAATGCGTTAGCGCAAGATCAGTCAGGGAAGTTGTTTCATCTAGAAACAGCATCAGGAGCGGTCTTGTTGAATGATTTTCATGAGGGATGTCCCGCCCATCGACAGTGCGGGCAGATGTTTTGCAAAAATGGGTTTTTTGCCGTTCCAAGTGACCGAATTGTCGGCGGTGAGTTTTTTCGGTAGATGATCGTGAACGTCAGGAATGCCAACGATTCTGGCGATGGGTTTTCCGTCGTAGATCACCTCAATCACTTCACCGCCCTGCGCACGAGCGAGCAAACGATACAGGTTGGCTTTCAATACGCCTACTGACACCAACATGACGGATCTCCTAAGTGGACCTGTATATTATCAAAGTGAGCTGATAGACAACGAAAGACACTGGATCCCGGCTTGCGCCGGCATGACAATTTTGAGGCCAACCATTCTAAAAACGTTATCCCGGCGTAAGCCGGGATCCAGTGGCGTTCAGATCTTTATTGATTAACCGGCATAGGCCAGCATCTCGATTCTGATAAGGCGCGTCATTACAAGCTTTACTTCTGCGCTTGCTGACTCACCTCATTCAACCCACCCCCCAGCGACCGGTATAAATCCACCGAATTGGTGATCTTCAGTAGTTTGGTCTGCAGCAGCTGCTGTTCGGCAGCAAACAGCTCGCGTTCGGCATCGAGCACATCCAGATAATTTGCAATACCGTTCTTGTAGCGTGCCTGTGCGAGTTCAAGGCGTGCCGCTTGCGAGGCGCGCATGGCTTCCTGCGCTGCGATTTCATCTGCTAGCGACGCTCGGGCCGATAAAGCATCTGCGACTTCACGGAACGCAATCTGAATAGTTTTTTCATAGCTGGCAATTGCGATATCGGTGCGTACTTCGGCCAGACTCAGATTGGCTTTGTTGCGACCTGCATCGAATATGGGTAGCACCAGCTGTGGCGAAAAAATCCAAGTGCCGGAATTACTTTGAAACAGATCGCCTAATTCAGTGCTAGCTAGACCTGCACCTGCTGTGAGCGATATACGTGGGAAAAACGCGGCGCGAGCAGCGGCGATACTAGCTTGTGCTGATCGTAATCGCTGTTCTGCAGCACGAATATCAGGGCGGTGTGTGAGCAATTCAGAAGACAGCCCGGCGCCGATGTCTGCGGTAACAGCTTGCGAGGAAAGATTAGCGCTTTGTGTGGGCGGCGTGGTGCTTGCTCCGACAAGCAGTGCTAGCGCGTTGATACTCAATGAATGCTGGCGCTTGAGCGAGAGCACGGCGGTTCGTGCTGTTTGTACTAGTGTTTCGCTCTGCCGTAATTCGAGCGCGTTCGTAATCCCTGCATCAAAACGTTTTTTGACCAGATCATATGACGTTGTGCGCGCCTTCAACGTGCGTTCGGCCAGTGCAATTTGTTCAGTCAGACCGCGTTCGGCCAGCCAAGCTTTAGCAACCTCGCCGACCAGCGAGACTTGCATCGCACGCTGCGCTTCTTCGGTTGCGAAGAATTGGGCCAGCGCAGCTTCGGAGAGATTTTTTACGCGACCGAAAAAATCAAGCTCAAAGGCAGTCATGCCAACGCCAACCTGATACGACGAGGTGTTACGCATCGTGCCTGCAAACAGCTGACGGGAGCCAGAGGTGCCAGCCGTGCCATTCACTGTCGGTTGTTGATCGCTGCGCTGAATGTTAAACAGCGCGCGCGATTCTTCGATACGCAACGCGGCAGTTTTCAGATCACGGTTATTGGCGAGTGCGGCTGCAATAGTTTGCTTGAGTTCTGGATTGAGAAAAAATTCACTCCAGCCGATGTCAGCCACCGGTGCTGCTGCTGGCTCGACTGCGACCGGGAATTTTTCTGGTATCGGTGCAGCAGGTTTACTGAACTCGGGCAGTATTTGGCAGGCCGATAGGGCGACAGTCCCCGTCAGCAGCAGCATCGAAAGTTTTTTTGTCGTCATGATTTTTCTTCTTCCTGATGCATACGCGCTGCATACAATTTGCGTTGACGCTCGCTGCCCTTGAAGATGCGACGTACGACAACAAAAAATACCGGTACAAAAAACACCGCCAGTACCGTGGCAGTGATCATGCCGCCCATCACACCGGTACCAATCGCGCGCTGGCTGGCTGAGCCAGCACCGGTGGCAATCACTAGCGGCAGTACGCCAAGGATGAAGGCCAGCGAAGTCATGATGATCGGCCGGAAGCGTAGTTTCACAGCCGTCAGTGTGGCTTCGACCAGATCCATGCCATCAGCCTGCAGGTCCTTGGCGAATTCAATAATCAGAATCGCATTCTTCGCC
>CAMBJI010000126.1 GCA_945867725.1 Bordetella parapertussis | reverse complement strand
AATGCCATGGATGCGCTTGCCGGCGTAGAACGGGAGCAAAAGTTCATCTATCTGAACACAACCATCACCAACGGGCAGTTGATTCTTCACGTTGATGATAACGGCTGCGGCATACCCGACCCATTGCATAACTCGGTCTTCGAGCTCTTCAAGACCAGCAAGGCTCAGGGCATGGGTGTCGGACTCTGGCTGTCCAAAACCGTCGTCAACAGTCACCGCGGGGATATCCAATTCACCAGCCAACCGGGTGAGGGAACCCAGTTTGAAGTCGTCTTACCTGTCAATTGACTCATCCCCGGACTCTGGATAGGCAAATTCCCCCGAGTAACGTTTATAATAAGCAACACTTTAGCGAGCGGCATGACCGCCTGATACGGCAATGCAGGTTCTGAACCAAAACCTTTGCAATGGCATCATCGCCCTGCTAGCCGGCACGCTGGTTGCAGCGCCCTCGCACGCGGCAACTTATACCTGCGTGACCAAGGTATTGCGGGGGAACAAATGGATTTGCCAGGATAACGCTGCGCTGTGTACCTTTGTCTTCCTCGTCGATGAAAAAGACAAGTCGATGGTGCGGCGGATCGATCAAGACAATCCCAAAGTACCCGTGGTGGTCGACAAATGGGAAGAGAAAAAAATCATCGCGCATGAGGACCAGACCCGGCTGGACAAAGGTCTCATCGAGCAGTACTACTATCGAATCGAGCGCGATACCGGTAAATTCGTGTGGGCCAATGAGTACAAGACCAACAGTGGCCGCTACCTCACTCAGGAAGATATCAACGCTACCGACAAGAAGCGCTTCTCTTATTATCGGCCGCGTCTTTTTTCGGAAACAGGTAGCTGCAAATTCGACTCAAAAAAATAGCGTTTACCTGTCGGTGCTGCCTTTAGTCTGCAGTGACTGCGAACCATCTTGAATTCAACGAACCTTGATCCGCTGGTTGGTAAACTGTTTTTCTGCTGCTTCCAGCGCACGATCGAGATAGGCGGAATAGAAACCGTTGTTATCGCCACCGACAATAGGATCTGCCAGTAACTCTCCCTCTGCATTCACAACAATAACCGTCGGCGCTACCTGCACACCATAGCGAGTCGCCAGTGCGGATTGCGTAGTGGCTTTGCCATCAAATCCCTGTAGCGAATCGCGGCTGGTAATCTGCACTTCGCGAATAACTGGCCTGTCCGCAGGCGACCCATCGCGCAGCAGCGGCATCAAGTAATTACGACGCACGACCTTACAATAAGCACAGCCGGGCAATGAGAACATCAGCAGGAAAGCCTTGCGATCTGCATGGGCTTGCGCAGCCTCACGCTGCAGATTTTGCGGGACGGGCAGCATGTCGTCATGCGACTGTGCCTGCGCAGGCAGAATGAACAGCCAGCTGGTCAACAGGATTGCAGCAATGCGAATTAGCATGGTGTCCTCGTGACGGTTCATGGAGATGAGATGGCGAGCGAGCGCGTGCAGGTCAGTTCACCTTGCATCTCGATCAAAGTACCCAAACGTGAATTGAACTCTCTACCCGCGACATTCAGGATGCTGTGGCTATGACGCAGGGTGAAATCCAGACTAACTTCCGTACCATCAGATCTGAAACCGAGACTGCGACAGACAATTTTCTCAGAGCTCGGTGGTTCGCAGGCACAGACTTCGGTGCGCCCTGCAAAACAACCGGCAGCCAGCGCGGGATCGCGCTTGACATAGCCAGCAGCGATATTTGCGGTGATTCGAAAGCGCCGAGTTTCAGCACTCACACCATCCGCTTCGAATACCTTATCGGTCCGAAGCGCACCTTCGCAAACATAATCTACTGCTTGCGCGCTGGACCACCCACTTGTCATGAACATCGCCGCAAAGATGATGCAGCGTATTCCAACTGACACAAACCGGAGGGTCGCCCGTTGCATTGCGACGGACGACTTCAGTGATTTAATGCAAACGGTCTAGTGCGCTGGACAAATGCCCGACAGTACGGTCAATGTTCAGCAGCTTTTCCAGACCAAAGAGGCCAATACGGAAAGTGCGGAAATCTTCGCGCTCACCGACCTGCAGTGGGACGCCCGCGGCCGTTTGCATACCCAGCGCCATGAATTTTTTTCCGTTTTGAATATCGGGGTCTTTGGTGTAACTGACCACCACACAAGGCGCCTGAAAACCGGGCGCTGCCACACTCTTGAAGCCCTTAGCTTCGAGCAGTGCACGCACCTTGAGACCGAGGTCTGCCTGATTTTTCTTCAAGTTGGCAAAACCAGCCGCCTGGGTCTCCTTCATCACATCGCGCAGGACACGGAGCGAGTCGGTCGGCATGGTGGTGTGATAGATGTGGCCACCTTTTTCGTAGGTCTCCATGATCTGCAGCCATTTCTTCATATCGCAGGAATAGCTGGTGCTCTGGGTCGCATCGATTTTCTGACGCGCACGCTCGCTCATCGCGATCAGTGCGCAGCAAGGCGAACTGCTCCAGCCTTTTTGTGGCGCGCTGATCAGCACGTCCACTTTGGAAGCCACCATATCGACCCACATTGCACCTGAGGCGATACAGTCGAGCACGAACAGACCATCAACGGATTCCACTGCCTCACCCACAGCACGCAAATACTCCGGCGGGAGAATCATGCCAGCCGAGGTTTCAACGTGCGGCGCAAATACGACTGCCGGCTTTTCCTTGCGTATCCAGGCTACGACTTCTTCAATCGGTGGCGGCGCATAGGCACCTTCGAATTCATTGGCAAGCTGTCGTCCCTGAATGATATGCAGGTCGTTCGAGATACTGCCCATCTCAAAGATCTGCGTCCAGCGATAGCTGAACCAGCCATTGCGGATCACGGCACATTTGCGGCCAGTGGCGAATTGGCGCGCAGCAGCTTCCATACCGTAGGTACCACTGCCCGGAATCACCAGCGCGGATTTCGCGTTGTAGACCTCTTTCAAGATTTTGGAGACGTCGTTGATCACGCCTTTGAAGGATTCCGACATGTGATTAAGCGAGCGGTCGGTGTAGACGACGGAGAATTCGAGCAATCCATCGGGATCAACGTGGGGAAACAAACCGGGCATGACGAGTCCTGTACTTTTAAATGAGCCTGATTGAGCCTGATAAATTTAGACAAAACCGTAGCAGGGAAGGCAAGTTTAACAGAGGTCTTACATTGCTTTAACCCGCACAGCGTCATGGCCTTTCTGACAATAACGCAGCGGTTTTCCAGCCGCTATAGAATTGCCCCTTTCCTTAAAAAACTAAAACTAAGGGGGCCCCATGGAAAGCGATATCGAAATTGCACAAAAAGCAAAAATGAACAAAGTGGTCGACGTGGCTGCGACCTTAGGTATTCCCGAAGACTCCATCGAACCCTATGGTCATTACAAGGGCAAGATTGCTCTGTCTTATCTTGAGACTCTCAAGACAAAGCCTGATGGCAAATTGATTTTGGTCACGGCGATTAGCCCGACACCGGCGGGCGAGGGTAAAACCACCACCACAGTAGGGTTAGGTGATGCGCTTAATCGTATCGGCAAAAAAACCGTCATCTGCCTGCGCGAGCCCTCGCTAGGTCCGGTGTTTGGTGTCAAGGGCGGTGCTGCTGGCGGTGGCCATGCGCAAATCGTGCCGATGGAAGACATCAACCTGCATTTCACCGGCGACTTCTCGGCTATCGCGTTGGCGAACAATTTGCTGGCCGCGATGATCGACAACCACATCAATCATGGTAATACGCTGGACATCGATCCGCGTCGCATCACCTGGAAGCGCGTGGTTGACATGAATGACCGCGCGTTGCGTGACATCGTGGTGGGTAACGGCGGTACCGCGAATGGCTTTGTGCGTCAAGATGGTTTCGATATCGTGGTCGCCTCCGAGGTGATGGCGATCTTCTGCCTCGCCACCTCGGTGCAGGATCTGAAGAAACGACTCGGCGATATTGTGATCGGCTACAGCCGCGAACTGAAGCCGATTCATGCGCGTGATCTGAACGCACATGGTGCCATGACCGTGCTATTGAAAGATGCTCTGCAACCCAATCTAGTACAGACACTAGAAAACAATCCGGCATTTGTGCATGGCGGCCCATTTGCCAACATCGCTCATGGCTGCAACTCTGTAATCGCTACCCAAAGCGCATTGAAGCTCGGCGAGTACGTCGTCACCGAAGCGGGTTTCGGTGCTGATCTCGGCGCGGAAAAATTCATCGATATCAAGTGCCGGAAAACGGGTCTGAAGCCTGCCGCCTGCGTGCTGGTCGCGACGATACGTGCGCTGAAATACCACGGCGGCAAGGATGTCAAAGCACTCAACACCGAAGATCTGGATGCGCTGCAAAAAGGTCTGGTTAATCTCGAGCGTCACGTCGAAAACGTCAAGACACATTACGGCCTAGCTTGCGTGGTATCGATCAACCGCTTTACGTTTGATACGGACGCAGAAATTCGCCTCGTGACTGAACGCATGAAAGCGCTCGATGTCAACGTAGTACTGGCCGAGCACTGGGCTAAAGGCAGCGCGGGTGCAGAGGTACTCGCGCATGAAGTGGTCCGTCTGGCAGAGCGCGGCGACACAATGAAATTTGTGTACGACGACCAGGATTCGCTGTGGGACAAAATGAAAAAAGTGGCCACCAAGATTTATGGTGCTGCCGACATCAGTGCGCCCGCGAAAATTAAGCAACAGCTCAAGGCTTGGGAAGAAGCCGGTTATGGTCACTATCCGATCTGTGTGGCGAAGACGCAGTCTTCATTCAGCTCGGATGCCACGATGCGCGGTGCACCCAGCGGGCACATGGTCAACATTCGAGAAGTACGACTGGCAGCGGGCGCGCAGTTCATTGTGATGATTTGCGGTGACATCATGACCATGCCCGGTCTGCCAAAAGTACCGAGTGCAGAAAAAATCGATATCGATGAAAACGGCAAGGTGGTTGGACTGTTCTGATCAGTGACTCACTAAGCATATAAGTGGTTTTGTGTTTTTCATTTTTGAAATCAGCGGATACACAACGAAAGACGCTGGATCCCGGCCTGCACCAGGATCCAGTGTCTTCCGTTGAATACCTGGAAATGTTTTTCCTTTTTTTCGTATTTAATCAGCAACCCATCAACAATCATTAAGCACTGGAGCATTCATGCGCGCAGCCATCTACACCAACAAAGGTCCCGCAGCCGAAGTACTGCGCGTCGTCGACAAACCCGTACCGGAACCCGGTGCGGGTGAAGTGCGTGTTCGCGTCGCTTTCTCGGGCGTGAATCCGTCGGATGTGAAGTCACGCGCCGGTGTGGCGTCGCGCGCAGGCGGTTTTCCTGAAGTGACACCCCACAGTGACGGTGCCGGCACTATCGACAAGCTGGGTGCCGGTGTCGATGGTGCGCTCATGGGTCGTCGTGTATGGATGTTCAATGGCCAATGGGAGCGTCCCTTTGGCACAGCAGCGGAATACATCGTGCTGCCGGCGTCACAAGTCGTTCCACTAGCGAATGACATCAGCTTTGAAGTCGGCGCATCGATTGCGATTCCGCTGATGACGGCGATGCACGCCGTGCAGTCCTGTGGCTGCCTGCTCGGCAAGACCGTGCTGGTGCCCGGCGCCGCTGGCAGCGTGGGTTTTTACGTCACACAACTGCTCAACGCCGCGGGTGCGCGTGTGATTGGCATTGTGAGCAGCGACGACAAAGCAAAGATCGCCAAGAGCATTGGTGCGACAGACATCGTCAATTACAAAACCGAATCACTGGTCGAGCGTGTGCAGGCACTGACCAATGGCGTGGGTGCTGATGCGATCATTGATGTCGATGCGGCGACGCATGCGCCCAATTACGGCAGTTTGCTGCGCTTCGGTGGAGAAGCCGTGGTGTATGGCACCAACCAGCCGCCGGTGACCATGCCCTTTGGTCCTATGATTCTGGGTTTCATTCGGGTGTATTTTTTCATTGTCTACAAGTTACCACCGCATCTGATGCGTGAGGTACTCGATGGCGTCAATGCGGCATTGTCGCGTCCCGGCTTCCAGCATCCGACCACAGCGATTTATCCGCTGGCCGATATCGCGGCGGCACATGAACAGGTCGAGCGTGGCGCTAATGCGAAGGTGCTGATACAACTGTAAATACCTCGCCTTACTTGGGTCGCGCGTTGTGTTTGTAAGCTATGTAACAATCCAATGCTCTTTGAAAAGCTAACGACGCTGGATCCCGGCATGCGCCGGGATGACAGTGGTTATTGAGACGACCGTAGAGTTCCCAGCTGGATCCCGGCGTGCGCCGGG
>CAMBJI010000125.1 GCA_945867725.1 Bordetella parapertussis | reverse complement strand
GTGGCAGCTTCATACGCACTCTTTGCACCGGGCACGACCTCGGTTCGCAGCAGTTCAGCCTCCTCCCGACGAGCACTCAGTCGCTCCATGATCTGATAGGCATCACTGGCCAAGGTAATGCGGGTTGCAAGCAATTCATCGCGCGCCTTGTCTTCGCGGCGCAGGGCTTCGAGCAAATTGCCCTGGTTGCGGTTGTAAAGCGGTAGGGAAATGGAAAATCCGAGCATCATCTGTTCATTCTGTGATTCTTCTCGTCGCTTCACACCGACACTGACCGTGAAATCCTGCACGGTCTTGCTTTGCTCTACATTGACAAGTGACTTGCGTCGATCTAATTCCAGTTGCGCACGCTGCAGCAGTGGTGATGTGCGCAGCCGCCGCTCTACCGATTCACGCGTAGGGATCAGCGGGAGCAAATCAACTTCACCCTGCGCCTCACTGAAGCGCGGCACAGCATTGCCCCACAGGCTGGCAAGACGGCGGCGCGCATTGCGCAGTTCGCTTTGCGCCTGCGTCAAGGTTACGCGCACGCCGGCTTCAGCCACGCGCGCCTTGGTTTCCTCGACCGGAGAGACCTTGCCAGCAGTAACGCGCTTTGCCGCAATATCGGTCGCACGGCGGGCGAGACTGACACTGTTCTGAGCCAGCGCGAGCAGCTCTTGGGCCGCAAGCACATCAAAAAAAGCAGCCATCACGTCTGCCCGCACTTTTAATTGACGGCCACCAAGATCTGACATGGCAACATCCCGACCCCGCTGCGCGGCCTCAACGCGTGCGGCGCGTTTATCACCCCGCTCGATGGGCAACTCAACCTGCGCCGCGCTTGAGCGCGAGATCCTGCCCGCGTTTTCAACGTTGTAGCTAAATCCGGGATTCGGTCGCAAAGAGCCTTGCAATACCTGCGCCTCGGTCGCTTCGATCTCGCGACGCGCTGCTGCGATGGTCGGATTGACTTCGAGCGCTAGACGGATCGCTGCTTCCATCGTCAGCGGTCCGGCAGGCTCCTGAAATATGCGGCTGCCATCATCTGCCCCTTGCGACTCTTCCCATCGCGATGCCTGCGATGGCTCCTGTGCAGAAGTCCAACTTCCGGGCAGCAGCCCTGAAAGCAGGCTCGCAGCGATGATTCGCAGCCACACCTGCCTGTCGGTCGCCATTAAATTACCTATTCGTTGTGACATCTGATCCTCCCAAAACTGTTGCGCGCACAAACTGATTTCGTCGAGTCACTGGACGATTGAAAGGCGACGCGAGATGCAAATACCTACTAGCCCAAAAGGTGGTGGCGTAGCTCCGCGCGACCAATCGAATGCAAAACGGGGAATAACGCAGCGACCCGGCGGTTCAGTCAATCAAACAGCGAGAGTCCAGTTGGGGCGTTCGGGCCTATGGAACGGTGGCGAAGGCGCATATCCGGAAATCAACGATACCGGATCAGCATGAGGAAGTGAGAGGGTGAGCAGATTGAGCTCGGAGGGCAATCCAAAGATCGCGCCTATCTGGCACATGCTGCAGTCAAGATCGGTGCCTGCGTATCCGTCCTGCTGTGCTTTTTTGTGTTGGTGATCGTGATGGCCAACATGTTTGACCACCGCATCATGCTCATGCTGACAGTACGAACCCACCGCCGCTGCAGCTACCTGCAGAGACATCACGGCGATTAAAATGAGGGCAAGGAAGGTTCGCATCGCGCTGAAGTTTACCAGCTTTGCCACGCACCACCTTGTCCGATTCGGGCGCACTGAACGCGAAAAATCTTGTGAGATCGGTGAAATCGCAAGCCGCAAAACCAGATGAACTCGCGTTTAGATTTGATCGCGTGATGCCGGCGTAGTTTTTCTTACTTCGTATGAAAAACAATTCAGTGCAAGGGCCAAAAGTTGATCGTTCGGCCCTTGCAGCCCCCCAAAAATGGCTTTTCGGGGGTCGGATCAGAACAGTGGCACAATAGGGCTCAAGCCCATCCGCCCAAAAGGCGGAAAGACATATACTGTATGTTTGTACAGTATAATTAGGCCAGGCTGGAGCATCACCGCAACAGCCACCCCTACGAAGGAGTTATTGAAATGAGAACAAATCTAGCCTACACCAGCCCGGCTGCGAATGATCTCCCAATCCGTCGCAAAGCTGATGTGCAAAGTCTCTGGCGCAAGCGCGGCTGGATGCCGCCAAGCGAGTACCGGAATGACTTCGCGCAGTCTTGCCGTCCTCCGATTTTGGCGGGCATGAGAAAGCTTGAACTGGTCAAATGGCGGTAATTGGTTTTTAAAATTGCAATAATCCGCACGGGCGCCGGGGAATAATTTTCAATGCCGCTGGGCGCTCTGGGCCCACTTGTGTCCACTCTTAAGCGACTCTTCCCGCACTCAGGCAGCTCTGCCTGACATTCATTTCCTGCTTTTACTGGCTTTCCCGCCAAAAGTCCAAGCCCAAAATCTCCGCTGAAGGCACCGAACCGACACCCGAAGGTCATGCAGCATCGGACTGGCCAGATCGATAGCTGCCGAAGATAATCTGAAGTCGGGGCTGACGGCGTTTACTGCTGAACACCTTTTCTCGCCCAACACCACGTGCGTTGCAGTGCGCAGCGGCGCATTTTTACGTCAATACATGATCGACTTTATTTTGCGGCTAGCGCCCTCACTAAAATCTGAAAAAATTTTCAGCTTGTCGCGCTAGCCCGCCAACGTGCTTGTCCACTGAGCTTTTTTGTTTTGCAGCACCACATCCACGTTCCAAAAACGCGCCGTAGAACGTATGTGTCGGGGCGGCAGCATGAAGAACACCTTAGTCAGTGCATCAGCCATCACGCAACTGTCAGCAATCACGGTAACGGAAGACCAGTGTCGTGGTGAGTAACCCGTTACTGGATTCAGAATGTGGTGATGAATATGATCGGGACTAAAAGCCGTATGGGCATCCGACGAAGTTGCCATTGCCCGACCATCACTGATCACGATCGCTGGACTTTGGCGCAGACCATAATTTCCAGTATCGGCTGACCCCTTCGCGCTTGATCGCATTGTCTGCGCAGCCAGTGCAGCCGATTCAATTTCAAAACGCCACGGCTTTGCATCCGGTCCCTCGCCCAGTAAAGCCGTCTCGCCTGCATCAATCAATGCATGACGTATGCCGTGCGCTTGCAAAGTGGCTCGCGCTAGATCTGATGCATAGCCTTGTGCGATACCGTTCAGTGACAAGCCCATGCCACGTTGATTGATACGCACATGGGATGCGGTGGTCTCTACCGCACGCCAATTAACTCGGCGCTGCGCGCGCTCCACATCCCGCCTTAATGGCAAACAGCTTTCAGCAGCAGCCTGCGACCACACCTGCCAGAGCGGCTGCATGCTGATATCAAATACGCCACCGCTACGTTGGGATATCTGCGAAGAGAGGTTCAGCACAGCGAGCAATGGTGCCTCAGGCTGATGCAGCGTGCCGGTGCGATTGAGACGACTGATTGCACTATCAGGATCAAACAGACTCATCTGCCGCTCTACCTGACGAATGGAGGTCACGGCGGCAGTGAGTGCGGCCTCGAGCTGATCAGCGTTGTCATGCGCTGCTTTAATCCACAAGCTTGTACCAAACCCCACCAGCACCCGCTCGCGCCAGATCAGTTTTTCTGGTTGTAATACGGTATGCACATCAGCCTGATCATCGGTAGCCTGCGCGACCAGATGTCCAGACAACATACTCCCCGCCAGACCCAGTCCCCAACGTAAATATTGGCGTCGCTGCATTACGCTACTCCGGCTGGGTGAATAGGAAGAATAGGAACAATCGTCCGCGACACTTTTTTCTCCTGAATCAGCGGCAGGCAGCGTTTATCGTCCTGATAAATCGAGACACAATCCAGACATTGAAAACATTCGCTGTAGTTGACTGTGCCTGTCGGCGCGATAGCTTGATATTCACATCGATGTCGGCATGACTGGCATGGCGTGCCACACGCCTCACGTCGTGGAATCCAGGACCAGCGTTGCAGAAAATTCACCGACGCCAGCGCCGCCCCCAACGGGCAGATATAACGGCAGTAGCCGCGGTAAACAACAACCCCCAACAAAAGACAGGCCACCGCCCAGAGGACATAGGGCCAGTCGCGCTGAAAGTAAAAACTGATCGCAGTTTTGAAGGGTTCTATCTCCACTGCCTTTTCTGCGAAGCGAGGAGCGATATAGATTGAAACCAGTAGCGTGATCAGAACGCCGTACTTCACCCACTTCAATTTTTCATCCAGCGCGGTACGTAAACGCTTTTGCCTGATCCCGATGGCATTGGCGAGCAAACTGATCAGCTCCTGCAACGCGCCAAAGGGACATAGCCACCCGCAGAATGTGCCGCGCCCCCAGACCAGCAACGTCACACCGACGAATAGCCAGAGAGTGACCGTCATTGGATCATTCATCAGAAAACTCAAATCGCCGCCCGAGGTCAGCGACTCAAGGCCTGCAGTGATATTGACAATCGTCAGCTGACCTTGCGCATACCAGCCGATGAAACCTAGCGTGAAGAGTAAATAAGCGGTACGCAGAATTCGTAAACGTCGGCTTCTCTCACTGAATTGCTTTTGCGCGATCAGCCCCAGAGTCAGAATGGCTAAGCCGCTCAATAGAATTGCAATATCCTGCCAACGCGATTGCCAGAGATTGATCCATTCACGCCAGGCATCCTGATCTTCCGAAAAATAATTAATTTTTGCGCTTGTTTCAGCAGCACTTTGTGATGCAGCCGTGACCTCATTTGCCAGCTTTTGTCCGGCTACTTCATTGGCCATCTCTGGTTTTTTCGAATGCTCCGAATCCACTGCTTTGTCGATGACTTTGCCTTGTGACTTATCTGATGGGTCCGGCACTGACAAGTCTTTTTTGGCGACATCCGAGGATGGCACCTTTTCAGCAACGGTTGAACCTGTGTTCGGTTTTGAAGCCTCTGCCAATTTCGGGTCAGGCTGCGCCGGAGCAATTACTGGCTTTACATCCGCATTTGAGTTTTGAGTATTTGATTCATTGTCGCTGTGCTTCTCATCAAAATTATCCGTAACATTAATTTTCAGCTTTGAGATAGCCACTTTGGCAGCAGCACTCATGATCGTTCGATTGATTGCTTTTGCCGAGATCGTGCCGCGATGAACACCTCTTAAAGAAGCCAAGTGCTCATTGCGTGAGGGCGTGTCAGTGGCCTTATTGATCTCGATACCGTGTCGAACAGTCAGGCCTTTGTACTGCGCTGCAAATTCAACGAGTTTCGAGTTGCCATAGTTATCCAGAAAAATAGGTTCTTTATGGTCGATCAGCTTGGCACTTAATAAACGACCCGATAAATCGATGACCACCAGAATATTTAACGGCTTGCCGCTATAACCCCGGACCGATACCACCTCATTGGTCTCAAATACATAAGCCTTGAGCTCAGGCTTACTGTCTGGCGATGCGACATCTTTTACGAATAAGGGATAAACAGGCAGGTCAGACTGAAGTTCACCGACGATGTACTGGTCCTCAAACAGCTTCTCCAGCTCATCCTTGGGCATCATGCCTGCATTCACCTTGGATACCAGACACAGAATTACCAGCCCTGCAGCCGCGACAAACTTCGCAATAGGGTGAATCATTTTTATCGTTTTTATATTTAAAGGAAGATGCGAGAACGAGTCTACAGCAGCCCGGCAATTACTCACCTTTACATAAATTACTAATTTGGAAATAAAACTTAGGGCGGGTACTAGCCTTGTGCTCGCAATAACTCATGGACCTTGTTACTCCGCAGTCCTTCATAATGAAAAAACCACCGGAACCTAGGGCTGCATTTATCTGACTTGCCCGTTATTCATCGCTGCTCCATATTTGCCACCGTCATTTTTCTCAACAAAGCAGGAGTACTTTTTCTCCAAGATGAAAAAGACTGAAGCAAAAGCAATCACCCTCTTTAGGCTGCAATTCGATACTTGGTTTTAAAAAAATGATTTAGGAGAAAATACCCGTTATATTCGACGGGAAGCGGATAAACAGAAGTCATGTTTTATGGTTAATTGACACAGGTGTGAGTCCTAGGTATCTGAAACACCCTTTGCTTCGCTCAATTCAGTCGGCTACGAAAGCTTTTTTTAACTCAACCACCACTTCACTGTTTTAATGGTTTTTTTCTGTACGGCGCAGTGATTTTGTCATCAGAAGAATATGTAAAGGCACAAGCCGGCAACATGATCGGCACATGGAGACACTATGACTGAATCAACAACACTCGACTCATCAGCGAAATTTGATGTCAGTAAGGCGATTGATGATGGGGGGTTTTCCAC
>CAMBJI010000124.1 GCA_945867725.1 Bordetella parapertussis | reverse complement strand
GGCCTGCGGTGAGGTCGCCACTGAGCCATGGACGCTGATACTGACGTAGCCAGTTCGGTAGCTGAAGCATATTCTTTAGTCCGTTTCGGATCGCGCCAGCCACTCACGCCCTTTGAGCATGAGATTCCAGTAGACCCAGGGAAGGATATTTTTTTTCAGGATCCAGGCTGATCGACGTGGCACGGTCGGGTTCAGTGGGAAGGTGGGTAGCAGTTTGCCGCCGAAACCAAATTCCGCCAGCACGATACGACCTTTCTCCACAGTCAAAGGACAGGATCCGTAGCCATCGTACTTCGTCGGTAACGCGCGACCACTGCGCGCAGCGAGAAGGTTCTCGGCGACCACGACAATTTGTTTGCGCGCGGCGGCGGCGGTTTTTGCATTGGGTGAGGAGCAGGCATCACCGAGGCTGAAGATATCGGGATAGCGCACATGCTGCAGCGTGACCTGATTTACATCGACCCAGCCATCGGCATTGGCTAGCCTACTTTCGCGCACAACATCGGGTGCAGTTTGCGGTGGCACCACGTGCAGCATATCGAAGGATTTCTCGACACGAGTCACATTGCCACTCGCATCTTTTTCATCGAACCATACTTTTTTCGCCGGGCCATCCACGGCCACCAGTGTCGAGGTGAAATGCAGATGCGCGTTGTAGCGTTTGACGTAGTTCATCAGCGCAGGTACGAAATCTGCGACGCCGAAAAGTACGGCGCCCGCGTTATGAAAATTGACGCTGATGTTTTTTAGGACGCCTCGCTGCTCCCAATCGGAACAAGAGAGGTACATCGCTTTCTGCGGCGCGCCAGCGCATTTGATCGGCATGGCCGGCTGGGTAAAGAGTGCGGTACCGGATTTCATTTGTCTGACCAGTTCCCAAGTGTAGGGCGCGAGATCGAAACGATAATTTGAAGTGACGCCATTTTTACCCAGTGTGTCTTCCAGACCGGGGATGGCTTGCCAGTTGAGTTTCAGCCCGGGCGCGACCACCAGATTCTGATAGCTGATCGGACTGCCTTTATCAATCGTAACTTTTTTGTTCTCAGGATCGAAACCGGTCACTGCCGCGCGTATCCAGGTCACGCCGGCAGGCATTACCGATGCCATGTCACGCACACTATCTTGGAGATCGAATTCGCCGGCGCCGACCAGTGTCCACGACGGCTGGTAGTAATGCTTGTCGTTGGGTTCGATGATCGCGATCTGCAGGTTGGGTTGACGTTTTTTGAGACTGGCGGCGAGTCCGATGCCGGCACTGCCGCCACCAACGATTACGATGTCCTGAGTGTCGCCCCAGTTGCTGGCGCTGGTGGCGCTGGTCGTGCTGGGCTTGGTGCGTTGGCCGCCGGCTAACTGATAAAGATTCTGCGATCTCGCGCCGCTGCGACAAAAGGCGAGGATGGGACCGGGCTTCAAAGCCAGCAGCTCGGCAAACTGGCGCGCCTGCAATTCGGTGATCTGACCGCTGATGACCGGCAGATGGATATAGACCAGGCTGGCAGCTTCGGCCGCGCGCGCGATGGCGTCGCTGCCGGGCTGGGATGGGCCGGCTTCGCCGTCGGGTCGGTTGTTGATCACGGTGCGGAAACCGAGTGCCGCCACCTCTGCCATGTCTTCTGGACTGAGTTGTGGAGCAGTGCTGAATTTGTCGGTGTGACGCGTGATAGTGGCTGACATTACTCACCCTCGAAAAACTTGTGGGCCCACGCCGAAGGGAGCCGGCAGGGACAGATTGGAGTTAATTAAAGAAAATACATTATATTGACTAATAAAATGTTAGTCAATATAATGTATTCAGTGTAATTAAAATGGAGTCTAGGCATCATGAGTAATGCAATCAAACCGCAGGTACATGGCATTTTCGATCCTGCGACCTGGACCGTGACGTATGTGGTCTATGAGAAAGAAGGCGCTCCCTGCGCCATTATCGACTCCGTTCTTGATTACGATCCAAAATCTGGCCGCACCCGCACAGATTCGGCTGACAAGGTCATCGATTTTGTACGCGAAAAAAATCTTACCGTAGCGTGGATACTTGAGACGCATGCGCATGCAGATCATCTGACCGCTGCGCCCTACCTCAAGAAAAAACTGGGCGGCAAAACAGCGATCGGCGACCATATAAGTGCGGTGCAGCAGGTATTCAAAGGCATTTTTCACCTCGAGTCAGAGTTTGCTACGGATGGTTCGCAGTTTGATCATCTGTTGAAAGACGGTGAGCATTTCAGTATTGGTGCCTTGTCGGCCAATACGATGTATGTGCCCGGTCATACGCCAGCTTGTGTTGCGTATCAGATCGCTGATGCAGTGTTTGTGGGTGACACGATGTTCATGCCGGATGTCGGTACCGCGCGCTGCGATTTTCCGGGGGGTGATGCGAAGACTCTTTACGCTTCAGCCAAGAAGATCCTCAGCTTGCCGGAAGAAACCCGGTTGTTCATGTGCCACGATTACCCACCGACGGATCGCCCCGTGGCGTTTGAAACGACGGTAGGCGAGCAGCGTAGAAAAAACATACATGTGCACGACGGCATTAGCGAGGCAGCGTTTGTCGACATGCGTACCCAGCGCGACGCAACGCTGGAAATGCCGGTGCTGATTCTTCCTGCAGTACAGATCAACATCCGCGCTGGTGATCTGCCGCCGGCAGAATCGAATGGCGTTGCCTATGTGAAGATACCGCTGAATGCGCTTTGAACCAAGGTAGAAACAGCAGGGCATAAAAAAATCCTGCGGCAGGATTACCTGCCGCAGGATTTTTTATTGTGCTCGTGGGTTACGTCGTTATTACAGTCCACCATTCTGCTGAGCGACCATCATGTAGAGCATGGGAATCGACAGCATGGTGTTGAAGCGGGATGTCAGCATTGCCAGACGAGCCGCAGCGGCTTTCTGTTCTGGCTCCACGGTGACGATGCCGAGTGCTTTTTTCTGGTTGGGCCAGATGATGAACCAGACATTGAAGGCCATTACTAGGGCAATCCACATGCCGATGCCGATGGCATGCACGCCTGTTTCGAGAGTCAGTGCCCGAATCAGGTAGCCATTCACCCAAGCGACCAGTACGCCGGTGACGACGGTGGCCAGTGCTGCCCAACGAAACCAAAAAAGCGCAGTAGGTGCAATGACCTTGCCGATTGCCGGTTTTTGTTCATCCGGAATTTTGGGCATGGAAGGGATTTGCACGAAGTTGAAATACCAAAGCAGACCGATCCACATGATGCCCGACACCACATGCAGCCAGCGCATGACGAAAGCGCCCCAAGCGTGTCCCATTGCCGGACTCGCGCCTGCGATGCTGTTGGCGATCATCACCAGTAGTATCAGGAGCACGATGCCCGCAATGATGGTGCGTCCAAGGGATTGCAAAATTGCAGCCATAAATCCTCCAAAAATATTCAGTTCGACGCTTTTTATTCAGGGTGCGCGCGCCGCATTTCGCTGTTGCATTGCACTTTTGTAAAACCGGGCGAAGTATAGCCTAATGGAGCACTGTTGAAATAACATCATCAACCTCGGCCATTGAAAAATTTACCTTAAGTTATTGATTTATAAGACATCGCGTCATGCAGTTGCGCTGTCTGGGCACGAAATAAGAAGTTATTCAGCGTCTCCCTGACCAGCAATAATCGACGGATCAAGGAAAGGACCGGGTGACGCCGCTCAATTCTTGTCGGGCTCGACCCGGCTGATGTCAATGTGAGCGCTACCTTCGGCGACGGTCAGCGCCAGACGTTGTGGTGCACGTATCTGCGCGGTGCGCCGAATGATTTCACCTTGTTCGTCGCGCAGTATCGCGTAGCCCCGCTCCAGCGTGCGCTGTGGCGCCAGCAGCTCGAGTTTGCCTTGCAAGGCGTCGAGCTTGTAGCGATGTGCGCCAAGGCGGTTGGTATGGGCCGCTGACAATTGCGTCGCTCGCGTTGAAAGCCTGCTCCGAGCCATGCGCGTATCGGGCAGGGCATGCATCAGCCGCTGCTGTACTTTGTCCAAGCGGTAGCGAGCAGCCACCAGCGGTGTGGTGGTTGCATGTTGCAGACGGTTTTGTAACGTTGACAGCCGTAGTTGTTGATGACGTATGGCCGCGCTCGGACTTTGCAGGCGGCGAGCGAGCCAATCCAAGGTCTGGGTGCGGTCGTCCAGTTGTCGGCGAAATGCATCGATCAGGTCATCGGCATGCTGACCGACGGCTGCGAACCAGTCGTCCCGTGGTGTGGCCGCCAGCTCTGCGGCGGCGGTCGGGGTGGGTGCACGCACATCGGCGACGAAGTCGGCGATCGTGACGTCAGTCTCGTGACCAACGCCCGAAATCACGGGCATGGCGCAGTCGGCGATCGCCCGAGCCACGCGCTCGTCATTGAATGACCATAAATCCTCGAGGCTGCCGCCGCCACGACAGACGAGCAGCACATCGCATTCGGCGCGTTGGGATGCGGTGCGAATGGCGGCTGCGATTTTTTCGGCAGAGCCCTCACCTTGTACGGCGGTAGGGTAGAGCACCACCTGAATATGCGGCGCCCGCCGCCGCAAGGCGCTCAGGACATCACGTAACGCAGCTGCTTGCGGGCTGGTAACCACGCCGATGATGCGCGGAAAGACCGGCAGATCCCGTTTACGTTCCTGATCGAATAATCCTTCGGAGGCCAATTTGGACTTGAGCTTGATAAAAGCTTCGTACAGATTGCCTACGCCAGCCCGGCGCATGTTTTCGACGTTGAGCTGAAAATCCCCGCGCGCTGCGTACAGGCCAATGGTGGCGCGTACTTCGACCTTGTCGCCTTCACGTGGACTGAAATCCACATACTGCGCTCGTCCGCGAAACATCACCGCACGTACCTGAGCGCTGGCGTCTTTGAGTGTGAAGTACCAGTGACCGGAGGCGGCGCGGGTCACGTTGGAGAGTTCGCCCGCGATCCAGGTCAGCGGGAAGCTGCGCTCCAGCAGTCGGCCCACCGATTGGTTCAGCTGCGAGACGGTCAGTATGGACGGCGCTGTGTCGTTGCCAGCTGTGCCATCTGGAAAGAAGGTGTCACTCATCAGCAGACATACCGTTCAGGGGTTGGGACGGAAGGGCGGCCTAGCCAAACGCCATCGGCTGCAGTTGATTTTGTATAAGTCATTGATTTCTTTTGATAATTTTTTGAGCAATTTGTAGGCAACGCTAAAAACGCTTTTCAATCAGGAGCCTAGTGACTTTAGCCCATCGTTTTCCACAAACTTGTCCACAACTTCTGTGTAAAACCCCACATTCATTACAATAGGCAGGTGGTTTTGCAAGCGGGTCTCTGCCCCTGATGCTGATGTGGTTTGCATGAACTTGCTCGGGCCCGGTGAAGCGGATACAGTCTGCGGCAATTTGTGTATTCATCAGGGGAGACTGTATTTTGTTTGCGCTGATTCAGGCCGCCGGCTGGCCGATCTGGTTTTTGCTCGCTGCGTCGGTGGTTGCCGTCACGGTCATCATCGAGCGTTTATTGTACTTGCGACGCTCGCGGGTACTGCCTTCGACTTTGCTGCCAGAAGTGCTGGAGGTCGTGCGCTCGGGAAAGGTGAACGCCGAAGTTATCGTGCAACTTGAGCAAAACTCGCCGCTTGGCCGGGTGTTGGCTGCAGGCTTGCGGCATCTGCAGTCGCCGCGCGAGGTGATGAAAGAAGCTATTGCTGATGCGGGACGTGCAAGCGCACATCATCTCGAACGTTATCTGACCACGCTGGGGACAGTGGCAACGCTGGCGCCGCTGATGGGATTGTTTGGCACGGTGGTTGGCATGATTGAATTGTTTGGTGCGCAGCAGGGCACCATCACCGATCCCCTTCAGGTAGCGCATGGTATTTCTGTTGCGCTCTACAATACCGGTTTTGGTCTGGCGGTCGCGATGCCGGCCTTGCTGTTTCATCGGCATTTTCATGCGCAGGTCGATGCGTTGGTGATCGATATGGAGCAACAGGCGTTGCGTTTTCTTGATCAGATGAGTAGCAGTAAGGGTTGAGACCATGAATTTTCGTCAAGCCACCCGACGCGATCAACCCGAAATCAATTTGATTGCCTTCATCGATGTGCTGCTGGTGATTCTGATTTTTCTTATGGTCAGCACGAGTTTCAGTCGCGTTGCCGGTCTTGCTGTACGTTTGCCTACAGTAGGCGCAGAGGCATCCACTCCACCGAAATCACTGCGCATTGTTGTTGATGCCGAGGGTCGTTTCGCGCTGAATGGTCGTCGCTTGTCAGCGCGTGATGCATCTTCGCTAGCGCTTGAGTTGCGCAATTTATCGGGAGGCGATTCCACGCAGATTGTCGACATCCATGCCGATGCGCAAGCGACGCATCAGTCCGTTATCAGCGTGATGG
>CAMBJI010000123.1 GCA_945867725.1 Bordetella parapertussis | reverse complement strand
CGGCTCCTCCGGCTCTTTTGACATTATTGGCAACATTCTGAAACTATCTTTTTTGCTGATTATTTTTGTTTCACTTGTAATGCCACCGTCATCCTCAGCAAGTGCTTTTTTTGCAGGTTTTTTTGTAACAGATTTCATTTCAGGAATTTTCTGTTGTTTTTCATCAGATTTCTTATCTGATTTTTTATCTTTTTCATTTTTTTCTTCAATATTTTTTTTACCTGCTCCAAATCCAAAAATGTTCATTTTTTCCTCGCTTTGTTAATGTTTAAAATTAATCATGAATATTGTTAATTCTGAATTGTTAAGGTCTTGATTTTCTCGATTGAAAAATTTTTTGAAATTTATAGGCGTCACATATAAATTTCATGAATAAATTCATTCCTCTGCTGTGTTTCACTGAAATATCTTTTGTTCCGTCAATAGTGCAAAAAAGTTTATTTACTGATGCTTCATTTTTTAGCGATTCTGTCCAGATGGTGAAGATCCGTTATCCTGTTGTTTTTTCAAGACGTCGCTAACTAGGAGTACGTATGTCATTAGCCACCCCCGGCATTCCCGGGCTTCAAGACCCTCAACTTCTGAAATCTCAGTCTTGGCTGAATGGCAGCTGGGTTGACGCGCCGAGTCGCTTCCCTGTCACGAACCCGGCCGATGGCAGCCTGATCGTCGACGTGCCTAACCTGAGTCCGGCGAATGCTGAGCAAGCCATTGCAGCTGCCCACGCAGCATTTCCAGCGTGGGCACGCAAGACTGGCAAAGAACGCGCGCAGGTCATGCGCAAGTGGTTTGATCTGATCATTGCGAATACCGACGATCTGGCAGCGCTGATGACGGCCGAACAGGGCAAGCCGCTAGCCGAAGCCAAGGGAGAAGTGATGTACGGCGCCAGCTTTATTGAGTGGTTTGCCGAGGAAGCCAAGCGGGTCAATGGCGATGTGCTGGCTTCTCCGGCAGCAGACCGCCGGCTGATCACGCTCAAGCAAGCCATTGGCGTCTGTGCGGCCATCACGCCGTGGAATTTTCCGATTGCGATGATTACCCGCAAAATCGCACCAGCTCTGGCGGCTGGCTGCACCATTGTCATCAAACCAGCCGAGCAGACGCCGCTGTCCGCGCTGGCATTGGCAGAACTCGCCAACCGTGCTGGTATCCCAGCCGGTGTCATCAACGTGCTCACTGCTGACAGTGAAAACTCAATTGCAATCGGCAAGGTGCTTTGCGATAGCCCCAAGGTGCGGCATCTGTCATTCACTGGTTCCACACCCGTGGGTCGGATTCTGATGGCGCAGAGTGCGCCCACCATCAAAAAACTAGCATTAGAACTGGGCGGTCATGCGCCCTTCATTGTGTTTGAAGATGCTGATATCGACGCCGCAATCGAAGGTGCGATGATTTCAAAGTATCGCAATGCCGGTCAGACCTGCGTCTGCACCAATCGTATTTATGTGCACGATACTGTGCATGATGTCTTCGTCAGAAAACTGGCTGATGCGGTTGCAAAAATCAAGGTGGGCAATGGTTTTGACGCCGGTGTGCAACAAGGCCCGATGATCGACGCGCAAGCCGTAGAAAAAGTCAGCGAGCATGTGGCAGATGCACTGGCCAAGGGTGCGAAACTGGAATCTGGCGGACATGCCCATGCCTTGGGTGGCCTGTTCTACCAACCCACCGTTCTCTCGAATGCAAACATAGACATGAAGATCATGCACGAGGAAACCTTCGGTCCCGTCGCTGCGGTGATGCGCTTTACTTCTGAACAAGAAGTCATCGCTGCAGCCAATGACACTGACTTTGGTTTGGCGAGTTATTTTTATTCGCGTGATATCGGTCGTGTGTGGCGCGTGGCCGAACAACTCGAATACGGCATGGTTGGCATTAATACCGGATTGATCTCCAACGAAGTTGGCCCGTTTGGCGGCGTCAAGCAATCAGGTCTCGGGCGCGAAGGCTCGAAATATGGCATCGATGAATATCTCGAACTGAAATATCTATGCATGGGTGGTGTCTGATGCCGAGCTGTTCTGGTCAGATGCTTTGAATTCCGCTTCCAAAGAAAACTCAGGTGATCCTGCAACCTCCGGATCACTGGCATTTCTGCTGGCAGCGCTGGCTATGCTCGGGCCGTTCTCGGTCGATAGCTACCTGCCTGCCTTCCCAGCGATACAAAACAATCTGGGGGCCAGCGCACTGGAGGTGCAGCAGACGCTAACGGTGTACATGCTGTCCTTCTCGGTCATGATTCTCTGGCATGGCGCGCTGTCAGATGCGTTTGGTCGACGCAGCATTGTTTTGATTTCGCTGGCGGTCTATGCAGTCGCTTCGCTGGGCTGTGCATCAGCACACAGTGTTGAATACCTGTGGGCATTTCGAATGTTGCAGGGCATATCAGCGGGGGCAGGCGTGGTGATCGGCCGCACCATCATTCGTGATTTATATGCGGGTGCTTCGGCCGAACGCATGCTTTCGCTAGTGACTATGATTTTTTCTATCTCGCCAGCGATTGCACCGATCATCGGCGGCTGGGTGGTCACGCTGCGCGACTGGCGCAGCATTTTTCTGCTGCTGTTCATTTTCGCGTTGCTAATGCTGTTCTATGGGTATCGCAGACTCCCGGAGACATTGCCACCGTCAGGCCGACAGGCGTTCAACCCTGCATCGCTGTGGCATAACTATCGACAGATTTTTGTATCACCGCTGTTTCAGCTGCGTGCCGGTGCGATTGCTTGTAATTTTTCCGGGCTGTTTTTATATGTAGCTTCCGCTCCTGTACTCATAACGCAGCACCTGCAACTGGGTGCAAATGAATTCAGCTGGCTGTTTGTACCTTCAGTGGCCGGTATTTTTCTCGGTGCGCTGGCGGCTAATCGTATGGCTGGCGTTGCACCACCGGGACGTCAAGTCATTATCGGTTTTGTGCTGCTGATTACGTCCTGCATTGCCAATGTCGGCTATCACCTGTTCTTTCCGCCGGCCTTGCCCTGGACTGTCGCGCCGCTGTTCCTGTATACGATGGGCATGTCGATGGTAGCGCCCGGACTGACACTATTGGTGTTGGATCTTTTTCCGCACATCCGCGGCACCGTCGCATCCTGCCAGTCCTTTACCATGACCATGTTGTCTGCCTTGGTCGCCGGCGTCATCTCACCTCTGGTGAGTTCCAGCGTATTATTACTCGCTGCCGGACAACTGGCTTTTGTAGTGACCGGATTCATGCTCTGGCGCCTTGCTCGCAGCAAGCGTTTTACACCGACATAACAACAAGGATTTTTGGTGAATAAATTTGTCTACGCAATAGCGGCTACGCTTTTAACGATAATGACGCTATCGGCGCACGCCGAAAACTGGGTTGAGATTACCTCTTCGCCCGATGGCGGCGTCAAGCAGTATCTAGATGTCGACAGCATCGAGCGCCACCTCGGCACGGTGGTCTTGTGGCGAGTGTTTGACTACCAGCCGCCATATATGCGTCGGGTCAATGGCAAAGCTTATAGATCACAACGTGTGCAGACAGAGTTCGAATGCGATAGTCGGGCAATGCGACAGAAATACTTTGCCTGGCATGACGAGCCCATGGGCAAGGGTACGGTTCATCACGAGGATAGCACTATCGAATGGGAAATCGACTCATTTGACGAATTCACCCTGCCCTTGTGGAAAATGGCTTGCGAATAGATTTTCGCTTGCGTTTTAAACGCTGAATTTGAATCAGTTTAATCGCTCGCCGCTACAGCAAAAAAACGATCCACTGCCCGCTTCAGCGCTTGCGCAAACTGTTCACGAAATTGTTCGGTGTTGATCAGGGCTTCGTCTTCTGCATCAGCTATATTGCCCACTTCAACCAACACCGCAGGCATGCGCACATGCCGCAATACATATAACTGCTGATGCCAGATACCCAGTTCACGAATCACAGGTCGGCAAGACCGGCAATCATCTTCAGGAAAATAATGGTAATTGGACGGTTTTCTGCCAAGACCAACTAACTCCTGACCCAGCAACTTCGCAAAACGCAAGCTGTGCTGGTAGTGCGGGTTTTTGGGGTCCTGATCGACAAACACATTGAAACCGATATCATTTCTCGCTTTGAATTCTGGAAGCAAGGTATGCCCACCCCGACGGCCACAGAGAGATGCATCGGCCGTGATGAAGCGCACCGCGGTGGAATCATGATGAATCGAAATGAACAAACCCGCTTTACTCGAGTTCGCCAAAGTCGTTCGGGCTTGCAGAGAAGTTTTCAGAGAATACCGACTTTGGGGCGTATCACTTTCACCCGTCTTGCGTTTTAAAATTCTGGGAGCTTGACCTGCATCCCGCGTCGTAGTGACTTGTGCTGACGTGATTTTCAAATACGCGGCTACAATCCTGTCGTTATAAGAAACTTCAAACTCGCCGCAACTTCCGAGCGCGCCTTGATACAGCGGATCATGCCCCGGATCGAGGATAATCGAAGGTGGTGCGGCGCTGGTCATATTGGCAACGCTCAGCAGCATTGTTACCAACACACACGATAACCAAAGATGGTTGTTCATATTTTTTGAGTTTGGACCATGACAGACATGATGCGCTTTTTTCTCATTGTGCTGATATCAGCTAATCTCTTCGGCTGCGCAGAAGCGTACCGGCACCCGAACTATGAATTCAATTCCCCCGAAGATCAGCAGAACTTTGACAAGGACAGACAAGCCTGCGCCTCGACCTCCGAACGTGAACGTTGTACAGAAATGAAAGAAAAAACCACCACGATCTGCGAGAGCGACGGCAAGGGCGGACACAAATGTCAGGACATCATTCCCAAAAGCTGCAACCTTGAAACGATGCTGCAATGCATGCGCCGCAAAGGCTGGCGCAAATCGGACGTACAGGGAAATTATCTAGAATAAGAACCTGTTTTGGTCGTCCGATCAGCAACGCTATAGACAACTCATGGACAGACGCCCAGCACCTGTTTAACCAAGGCAGACTTCTGCTCGCAATACGACTGCCACCAGACATCGGTTGCACCGATATGGTGTTCAAGAACTGTCCATTGGTTCGACTTCTTTCGCAGCACAGCGGTCAACGTGAAGCCGTCCATATGCTCCCATCCCTCGCCATAGATTTTTTTGCCGTCGAGCTTTTTACCGTCTTTTCTTTGCGGCTGAGCCATCACAAACGCCCAGTCGGCGCTGGCCCGAATATCTGAGACCACAAAAACCAGTTCCGTCTTCAACTCTGCCTCAAGCTTGGGACGCAAAGCATCCAGGATCATTTTGCGCTCGGGCGTGCCCTGCCCCGGACTGACTACTTTATCTTGAGCGCTTGCGATACTGGCAACAAAGATAATGGCCGCGCATAACGTGAACAAATGTTTCAATTTTTACTCCCTAGTGTCGAGTGAGGCTGAGCGTTTTTAAAATGAAAACATCGCGCAATATCTATTAACTGAATTATTGCGTTCCATATTTTATAATGTACCTGCGCTATTAAACGCCGCCCCACGCAATCAACGCCTTAATGCTTTGCCGTTTCGTACAGGAGATCTTGGTGCGATTACTCGCAGCTATTGTGCTGTCGCTTCTTGCTTTCTGGGCCCTAGCCCAGGAACCTGGCAAAGCTGCGTCCACATCTATGGCCGAATTCAATATGGCTATTACAACGGTCATGAAAACACCTGTGACGCTCAATTCAAAAGGCAAGACAAGCGAGAGCTTCTGCAAGCGACCCGATGTCCTGAATAAAGCAGAAATAAAAAAATTACAACTCGCCTGCGAAAAAATACTTTCTGACACAACCGTACCCGAAATTCAGCGCGCAGCCGCCAAGTACATTTTGGGCAAAACGAAAACACAATATATCTCACCCGATCTAGCTGAGCGCTATTGTGATGAAGCCTCACCTCTACTTGGAAGTGTTGCAGATTTTTATGACGATAAGAATATTCCCGGCAACGGGCCACATGAAGCAATGACCCAGTGTCTGATATCTACAGAACGATATTTCTCTGCCATTATTTGGGTTGAGCGAGGTATCAAGAGAAAAGAAACCTCTCAGATGCAGTATCTCGCGGGACGTATCTGGCAGAATTTGCAAGAACTCAAACTTTCCCAAAGTGCATTGAGAAGATCAGTCACACTGGATGCGAATAACGAAGCAGCGAAAAACTTACTTACTGAAATAGACGCGCTGCTGGCGGGACCCAATTAAGTCGACACGCCTGCACCAGAGCTGATTGTTATCACCCAGAGCGAAAATTTCGGGCTTGGACGGAAGCGATCAGCACCAATCTGGCGAGCTGCGATCCGCTTCTAGGAACATCATATGACGATTTTTTTTCTTGCATGGATACCGGCATGACAAGCAGCGGATACGGCCCACGCTCGGATAAGCTGTAGTAGTTCAGACTTGATCTGACAGA
>CAMBJI010000122.1 GCA_945867725.1 Bordetella parapertussis | reverse complement strand
TACCTACAGCACGGCCTGCGCGAAAAACTCGCGCGCTATCACGATGATGTGGATTCCGCTTTTTTTGGCTGGAACGATATCTGGCTCTCCCCTGCCTTCCGAACTTGGGATATCACGTCGGAACTCGCCGCAATACGCTGTCCTTTATTAGCCGTTCAGGGGAAACAAGATGAATACGGCACGATGCTTCAGGTTCATGGCATACGCAATCAATGTTCTCAGGCGCAAGTGCTGGAACTTGATGCTTGCGGACATTCTCCTCATCGCGATCAGCCGGCACAGCTAATGGCATCAGTAAAAGACTTCTTGCTTCTTGCGCAATGAATCGCGCTGCTTGGCACGGATCTTCATTTTCTTTATTGCAAAACGCTCAACTTTCGTAAAATACGCGATCCGTACGATCAGAAAACCTCATGAATCCGCATTTTTTGAATAAACGACTCGCCCATCAGCTGGGTTTTGCAGGCCTGTTGCCTTTCTTGCTGCTAACGTTGGGCGTATGGTTTGCTGATGTGTCCTGGCTCGGTGATTTTCTGCGTGGACAACAAGCCTACGCGATGGTGATCTTGTCTTTTCTGGGCGGAATTCACTGGGGTGCTGCAATGCTGTGCAGCACGCTTTCGCTGATCGACACGAAAAAAGCCTTGATGTGGAGCGTTACGCCATCACTGATCGCTTGGAGTGCAACGCTCTCAGATGGATTTGGTATGGCCGTACTAATAGGCGGCTTTGTTGCAGCGCTGGAAGTGGACAAGCGAATGTTTGGCCGCTACGGCATGCCGCGCTGGCTGATTCAGCTTAGAGGAAGGTTGACGGTTGCTGTGGTGATGCTACTGATAGCAACCGTCATCGGGGCTAACCTGCGCGGCGTATAAAACCTGTTGCGCAGATCGCCTGATTTACTCGTCGTCGTCGAATTTCTTGGGCTTACCATCGACTTCGCTGATACGCATGCGTTTGCGACGATCACCCATGAGCTCGCGCAGTTCACGAATGCTAAGGTCGGTGACCTCATGCATACGAATCAATAATGAAGCTCCAACTGGCAAAGTACGATGACGTATCTTGCTGATAACGGGTGGCCGCACTTCCAGTGCACGCGACAACGCCGCATCGTTTTTCAGGTTGAGCTTCTGGATTAACGCATCAAGCAAACGATTAGGATCGTAGCCGTCTTGCGATACCAGAGGATGTTTGTCCATGACGTCTCTCCTCGCGGAATGATTAAAACTGGCGGAATTTGTTTTATTACTGATGTTGCCAGCGGGCAATTACCCGAATGCTAATTTATATGTCATCGCAGCAACATTTTCAAGCGTTTGATCGAAAATATGCCTTCAAACATACATTTTTTTAACACAACATTGTCAGAAAAACAATTTAATAATATGGCGCAATAATTTTGTTCTTAAAAAACAACTACTTAACTAAAAGTTAGTTTATGCACAACTTCTCAGCCTAGCCCCATCTCATCAAAGTAGCGGCGAAGCCACTCCCCCTAAAACAATGGACGAAAAAAAGCACCTGACAAACAGGTGCTTTTTAATCGGCTTTTATCCGGATTTATTTACACGCGGCCTTCGCTTCACCCAGCAATTGCTTGCCATTGAATCCTTTGGCGTTGAGATCCGTTACCCATTCATCGGCCACACGCGATGTCGCAGCCTCCCAACGCTTTAGTTCGGCAGCGGGCAACGTGTAAAAATTGTTATTGCGTGCCTCAGCAGTTTTACGCCCGGGAACCGAATCTTCGACGAACACCTTGCCCACCCATGCGGAACGCTCGGCACCGCTGTTCGCATCAATAACTTTTTTGAGTTCAGGCGGCAAGCTGTCATATCTGGCCTGATTCATTGCAAAAACGAATACCGTATTGGAAATCTGGGCGCTCCCAGCAGGCATTTCGGTGTGAAACTTGGTGACCTCTTCAAATTTCATCGCAGGCACGACCTCCCAAGGAATCATCGCACCATCAATCACGCCTTTGGACAAGGCTTCAGCTGCCTGCGGCAGTGGCATTTGTACGGGAGCAGCGCCCAATGCTTCAATCATTCGGGATGCCTGACGATTCGGCGCACGAATCTTCAAGCCTTTGAAATCTTCTAGTACCTTCACAGCCTTTTTGGTGGTGTGCACCAGGGAACCATCATGCACATGAAACAGCAAAGGTTTCACACCCTTGAATTCCGCCGTAGCGTTCTTCGTTGCGTAATTCCAGAGACCGCGGCTGGCGCGTTCGGTATCGAACACCATAAAGGGCAACTCAAAAGCCTCGACTACCGGAAAACGTCCGGCCTGATAGCTGGGTACCGTCCAGACAATATCCACGACACCATCCTTGGCCTGATCAAACAATTGCTGGGGCGTGCCACTCAATTGCATTTGCGGATAAATCTGGCACTTGAGCTTGCCAACGGAATCTTTGGCGATCTTGTCGCACCAGGGCACGATGAAATTGCGATGTGCACTTGAGACGGCTGGCAGAAAGTGATGCACCTTCAGTGTAATGGTTTGGGCAGTGGCTACACCCGCCGACAACAGCAGCACCACCATCATCACACGTTGAAAAAAATTCTTCGTCATTACCATCATCCTCTCAAATGTCGGCACCGTTCAGGTACCAAAGGTATGGACCAGATACAGCGAAATCACAGGGAAAAACACCAGCAAAACAATACGTACCAAATCCGAGGCCAAGAAGGGCAATACGCCCTTGAACGTTTCCATCACAGGCACATCTTTGGCCAGCCGGTTGATGATGTAGATATTCATGCCAACCGGCGGATGGACAAGACCGATCTCAACCACCATGAGCGCGAGTATACCGAACCACAAGGACTTATCCGGCCCACTCATGCCCCAAAAATCCAAGCCCATCACGATCGGATAAAAAATGGGAATGGTCAGCAAAATCATGGCCAGCGAATCCATCACGCAACCAAGGAAAATATAAATCAGCAAGATCGCAAATATCACCGACAAGGGCGGCAATCCACTGCCCTGCACCCAGGCCGCCAATTCAGCTGGCATTTGCGTGAGTGCCAGTCCGGCATTGAGCAAATCCGCGCCCAGCAACACCAGAAAAATCATCGCGGTTGCCTGCGCTGTGCCGATCAGACTTTTGATCAGGCCCTCGATTCGCATACCGCCCGTGACTACCGCCAGAATCCCGCAGGCTGCTGCGCCGATCGATGCCGCTTCGGTCGGGTTCGCCCAACCTCCATAGATGCCGACAATCACGACGACAAACACGAGCAGAATAGGAAAAACGCCCAGCAGAGAACGCAGCGCAGTCGCCAGCGGTACGCGCTCTCCCGCTGGGCCTGCTGCCGGGTCAAGAGTCACCACGATACGTATCACGAGCATGTAGCCAACGACCGCGATAATGCCGGGAATGATCGCCGCCATGAACAGCTTACCGATGGATTCTTGCGTGAGCACCGCGTAAATTACCAACGGCACCGAAGGGGGAATCATGATGCCCAGCGTGCCGCCTGCGGCCAACGCACCGGTGGCCAGTGCACCCGAGTAGTTGTAGCGACGCAGTTCCGGCAGCGCTACCTGCCCCATGGTCGCTGCCGTTGCCAGCGATGAGCCGCAAATCGCACCAAACGATGCGCAAGCACCGATGGAGGCCATTGCCACTCCACCGCGCATGTGACCGACAAAATTATTCACACATCGAAAAAGCGCGCGCGATAAACCACCGTTGGTTGCAAACTGCCCCATCAGCATGAAGACTGGAATGACGGCCAGATCGTAATTAGAAAAGCGCGCGTAAGCGAGGTTCTTTAGCGTGTTGAGCAAAGGCGGCCAGGAGTAGTCAAACATGACCACAAATCCCGCCGAACCAATCACAAACATCGCAATGCCGATATGCAGACGCAGCACCAGCAAAATCATCAGCGCGCCAAACATGATCATGCCAATGCTCATCCCACTCATTCCGCTCATGCCGCATTCTCCACGGCAGCACCAGACAAACTATGCATCGTGTTGTAGAGACCCGCGATTGCGAGCAGCAGGAAACTCGGAACCAGCCCAGCGACTACTGCCCAGACTGGCCAACCAAGGATCACCGAAGTTTCGCCTGCCTCATTGAGCGACACCGCTGACAAGCCCGTGCGCCACGCAATGACCAGCGCGACAATAGCAAGTATCAGATGCGAGATTGCATCCAGCACGTTCCGAGATTTAGCAGAGAGTTTTGCGGTAAAAAAATCCACACGCAAATGCTGACGCTCCATTTCACAAAAGGCCAGCATCGCCGCCGATGCTATGGCTGTCCCCATCTGCATAATTTCGATATCACCGGGTACGGGTGTTGCTGCAATTTTGCGGCCAATGATTGATACCAGTGACATGATCACCAGCGCGACGAAACCGATCCCGCCTGCAATCGCAACCCAGCGTGTGAACGCATGGAGCCGCTGACCCCACGGTCCAAGCGACTGCACGTATTGCGCACCAGTGTCATCAAGTACGCCAGGCTCCTGCATATTGACTCCCTTATCGCGGGCTTTACCCGTCTCTGTTCGATCGAAGTGCGCCATGATAACCGCGATGGCTCTCGGTTGGTATCTCACCGCATGTGAGCGTATGCCAAAATCACTCAGCTGCGAACAGGCAAGCAAGGCAAAACGCGCGCGCTGACCTCGCCAAAACCAATCCGATATGCAGCTCCTTGACACCACCCGCGCATCGTTACTCGGTCACCGTTCTCCAGAAAACTGCGCTGCGTGATGCCGTCTTCCAGCGTGAGCGGCCTCTGACCATTCCAGCTCAGCTCTAGCAAACTGCCGTAAGAGTCCGGCGTGGCGCCGCTGATGGTGCCCGAGGCCATCACATCACCAACGCCCACATTACAGCCAGACACAGTGTGATGGGCGAGCTGTTGCGCCATGCTCCAATACATCGCGCGATAGTTTGTTTTACAGATGGTGGTTGGCTTCTCGGCGCTCTCAGGTTGCAGATCAACCGCTAGCGAAATATCGAAACTGTGCGCGCCGCTCTGCTGCAGATAAGGCAAAGGCTGAGGCTCTTGCGCCGGACCTTGCACACGAAAAGGTTCAAGCGCCTCCATGGTCACGATCCAGGGCGAGATGGAGGTCGCAAATGTTTTTGCGTTGAATGGACCCAGCGGTACATATTCCCACTGCTGTATGTCGCGCGCGCTCCAGTCATTAAGCAGCACCATGCCGAACATGAGCGACTCGGCTTCACTCACCGTCACGGCCTCTCCTAATACGGTATCGGCACCGACGATAAATGCTGTCTCCAGTTCAAAATCCAATTTAGCGCAAGCTGCAAACAGTGGCTGCTCGGCTGACGGCGGCTTGACCTGACCCATGGGTCGATGCACATCGACACCACTGACAATCACGGAACTCGCGCGCCCGTTGTAGCCCACAGGCAGATGCAGCCAGTTCGGCAGCAAAGCATTCGCGGGATCGCGAAACATGCTGCCCACATTGGTCGCGTGCTCTTTGGATGAATAAAAATCCGTATAACCACCTACCTTGATCGGCAGATGCATTTGCACCTCCGACTGTGGTATCAGCGCTTGCGTGCGCAGCGCGGCATCGTCGCGAAGAACCGGATTGTCATTGCGAAGCAGCAGACTGATAGCCTCTCGCGTCTCACGCCACACCTGTCTGCCAAGCCCGATAAATCCATTCAGCATGGCATCACCAAACACGGCATGCACTGCCGGCTTGAGCAGTCCTCGCGATTCCAACACTGACAAATCAAGTACCCAGTCACCAATAGCGACACCTGCGCGCGCCTGCGGTTGGGAAGCGGTACTGAAAATACCAAAGGGCAGATTCTGAATCGGAAAGTCGCTTTGTTCGGCGACATCAATAAAAGATTTCAGTGAAGGGTCATTCGGATGCATGCGCGTACCTAGCCAGTAAAGTGTTTTTCGAGTCCATGCCAGCACTGCAGATAATCTTTTTGCAGTTGAGGTGATTCCATCGCAACCCGCGTTGGATGGATCAGCAAACGCGTCTCAAACATGAAGGCCATGGTTTTGTCGAGCTTCTGTGGCTGCAGCACGGCATTACTCGCTGCCTCGAAGGTCGTCGCATCCGGTCCGTGACCACTCATGCAATTGTGCAGACTCCCACCACCGGGAAGAAAGCCTTCAGCCTTGGCATCGTATTCGCCATACACAAGCCCCATATATTCACTCATCACATTGCGATGAAACCAGGGGAGACGGAAAGTGTGTTCGGCCACCATCCAGCGCGGTGGAAAGATCACGAAATCCATATTCGCTGTGCCGGGAATGCCCGAAGGCGATGTCAGCACCGTGAAGATGGAAGGATCAGCGTGATCAAAGCTAACCGAGTTCATTGCATTGAACGCTGCCAGATTGTATTTGTAGGGTGTGTAGTTGCCATGCCATGCAACGAC
>CAMBJI010000121.1 GCA_945867725.1 Bordetella parapertussis | reverse complement strand
TCCAGCATCGCAGCCATGCTGTCTCGCGTGGCCGTGTTAAGTGGCACCGACACAAAACGCAGCAGCAAATGATCCACCGCTTCGCGGGCCGTCTTACAACCTGCAGCGCGCACCATCGCTGACAGATCCAGATGTGCGGTAGTGCGTGGTATCGGTTTAACTTTCTCGATCGCCTTGCGCCAAGCGTGATAGCTGGCTAGCCTCGTATTGAAATCTTCGTCGCGATCGGCCTGCATGGACATGGAAGTCAGATCTTTGCCCTCCGGCTTGGTCGCTGTGGTGGCATCTGATCCGAGCGAGAGTTTTTCTGCCACGCTCAGAATCTGATAACGCTCATTGGGCACGCGATCATTGGCGACGAAATCAATCGGCGGAAAGACGGTGTCGTACACAAAATTCCCCCGCAAGAGCAACAAGCCCGGGGTGATCCAGCTACGGCCCTGCGCCCAGCCCGCGACATTAGGCGGGAATAGCAATTTCTGTCCCATCGCGTCGGTGAGATCGTTGAAGTCAGGGATACCGGGTATTTCTTTCATACCCATTTTTCGGTACGTAGAAATAACCAGCTCGACCGGTGGCTTGATACGCGTTGCAACCGAGGCATCGCTGTAAAAATCCTGCGACAGAAATATCGTTTCAAGAAAAGGCGCAATCTCGTAATTTGAGTCGCGCAGCAAACGACCCAGTCGGACACGCAATGCGGGAGAGAGATCCTCTCGAACGAAATATTGATAAATTTTTCCTGCAACGAATTCAGAGGTCACAGGCTGCGACAAAATAATGTCAATCACCTGCTCACCATCGAAATTACCCGTGCGACCCAATACAGTTTTCGGATCGTTGTCATGCAGCGCGGGATTCATCGCAAACTTCACACCCTGATAATTCCAGCCAGTGAAAGCGCGCGCAGCTTCGCGAATATCCAGTTCAGAGTAATTACCGACGCCCATGGTGAATAGCTCCATGATTTCGCGAGCGAAGTTTTCGTTAGGCGCGCCTTTGACGTTCACACCCGCGTCGAGATAGGCCAGCATCGCCGGATCTTTGGCGACAGCAATCAGCATGCTACGGAAATTGCCGGTAGCCTGAGCACGAAACAATTCGTTTTGGAGATGCATTTTGCGAAAATCGCGGACCTTTTCTTCACTGGTCGCGAAATGGCCATGCCAGAAGAGCGTCATTTTTTCTTCCAGCGGCCGCTGCGTGAGCAGCATGCGATTTGCCCACCAATAGGCAACGCGCTGCGTTTCCAGCTTGCTGGCACGCAGCCAGTAAAGGAAACGATCAGCCACCTGCTGCATGCGACGATTACCGGCGGGCTTGATCTTCACACCCAAGGCCTCGCCCTTGTCACGCGCCAGGTCCGTCGCTGCAGGACGCGAAACCGCGAAAGGATCGAGACCCGCATCAAAACTGTCAGAGGGCTCGAATGTGGGCAAGGTCTGCTTGATGCGCTGATAGCGCACCAGATAACGCACTGCCTGCTCCGACGTCATCGCAGCAAGGCGGTTCACCTCTGAGGGCGTCGCGCCAAAGCCAGCGCGTTCCAGCAAATGGGCTGCGCGCTCGCGATTCCATGTCTCTTTGGGGAGTGGCTGCAGGTCGTCCTTCCACGCCACGGGCGCAGCTTGTGACTGAAAGGCGCACAAGAAAAGTACGAGTAAGACCAAACGAGGAACAACGCGAGCCATATGCAGGAGAAACATGAAGCGGGAGGAAAATCAAACTGTCCGGATAGGTCAGCAATTACCTCAAGGGTTATCGGTACCGAATTTTACGGCAGCGGGGCTTTAATCGGTCAAAATATCGAATATCGAACTCTTGCGTGCTATATTTGTAACAAAGCAATAAAAGGCGCATTGACCAGCGTCATTGGACCGGACTTCAGCGGGGCGACAACCCTCTCAATGGTACGGCTCAATCAAGGTCAGCTGCTTAACATATAAAAAATTTCAAAATGACCAATCCCTGCTTTTTCTCACCGGGCCGCATCAGGCCCTTTCATCATTTGTGCTCATTGTTTCTTGCGATGGCATTCACACAGAACGTGAATGCCGAGGACTCCGCTATCAAAGAGCCATCAGCGCAAGCGCGGCCAGCAGAAGCTCGGCCAGCAGACGCCAGCATGGATGTCACAAAACGCATCGACCCAACCGATTTTAAAAACCGTTTTGACCTCCGTAGCGAATACATTGACTACGGCACTGCGTCCTCCTATGCCATAACAGCACGGGGTGAATATGCATTCACCAACGCGCTTGCGTTGCGGGTCGAGCTACCCGTGGCGCGCTACGATACGGGCACTGGCACTGCTACGGATCAAGGCATAGGCAACCTGCTGACGCGCCTCGCCTGGCGCGCTGTCCGCGGTCAAGGCTATGCGATGGTCATGGGATCCGAACTCAACCTGAACACAGCCAGCGACGCTAATTTGGGGAATGGTAAAAACGTTCTAGCACCCTTTGCCTTTTGGTCGATCGATATTCCAGCTGCAAAATCCGTATTTTTCCCTTACATACAATACGGTCGTTCCTACAGCGGCGAAACCAGCCGGGAGGCTGTGCATTACACCAATCTGCGTACGTCATTACTGACTCGCTGGCCATCAAAGGTTTACAGCTTTGTTGAAGTCAGCTACTGGTTCGATCACGAACGCTCGAATAGTTACAGCTCCAACATCAAAGCCGAGGTCGGCCGATTTCTCACCCCTAAAACGGGTGTTTATATTCGACCAGGCAGCGGCCTGTCGGGCACCGACAATCGCTTGGGGGTGAAAACAACTATGGAAATCGGCATGCGCCACTTCTTCTGATCCCCAACCGCTGCCAAGACAATCGAGGCGATGTCGCCACGGGTGTGCAGGATCGCCGAAAATGGCGCAAAATTGTTGCTGGGAAATCCTTAAAAAATTCATACAACATCATTCGGGAGCAGGCCCATGACGTCACCCTTTCTCAAACGCAGCGCGCTAAGCGTGCTTGCCATCGCTGCCACCGTACTGGTGGGCCTGGCAGTCGCCGAAAACACCGACAAGGCCTTGCTCGAGCGTGCCCGTGGACTTTTCAAGGCCCTACCCGATACGGCCCATGTTGATGACTATCCGCATTCCAGCGAACGCGTTGAGTTGGGCAAGAAGCTCTTTTTTGAAACCCGTGTCTCAACAGATGGCCGCATGAGTTGCGCGGCTTGCCACAATCCCAGCTACTACGGCGCGGACTCCCTTGCCTTGTCAGTCGGCGTGCACGGCACCCTCTTGCCGCGCAATGCGCCTACGGTATTCAACACGCCACTCCTGATTGCGCAGCACTACGGCGGCAACCGCGTGAGCGTCGAAGAGCAGGCGATGAAAGCCCTGCTCAGCCCGCTCGCTTACGGCAACAAGACCTACGCCGAAGCCGAGGAAAGGATGCGGTCATTGGGGTACAGGCCACTTTTCGAAAAAGCCTTCCCGAACGAGAAAGAGCCGGTCTCAGCCGAAAACTGGGCCACCGCCATCGGCGCCTTTGAGCGCACGCTGCTCACGCCAGCACCCTTCGACCGTTACCTGAAGGGCGACCAGAAAGCGATCAGCAAAGATGCCAAGATCGGCTTGGATAAATTCATGAGCTATGGCTGCGCTGGTTGCCATAATGGCAGCGTCGTGGGTGGCCAGAGCTTCCAGAAATTCGGTCTCACCGAAGACTACTGGCTGGCAACCGGCAGCAAGGAAATGGCGCTACTCAAAGGCCGCGACAAAGGCAAGTTCCACGACACCCAGAAACCGGAAGATACGTATATTTTCAAAGTGCCTCAGCTGCGCAATGTGGCCATGACACCGCCGTATTTTCATGACGGATCGGTGGCCAAGCTGGATGACGCTGTGCGGGTAATGGCACGTCTGCAGCTGGGCAAAACGCTCAGCGATGACGACGTATCGCACATCGTCGCCTTCCTCAATACACTCACTGGCGAGGTGCCCGCTCATTTTGCGAGCGTTCCCAGCCTGCCTGTCGCCCCCTACCGTAACTGAGGCTAGGAGCATCATGTGATGCTCCTAGCTCAAGCAATGACCCCTCCCATACGTCATTGCCGGATATGCCGCCTGCACTCTCGTTACGGCGGCATTGGCGAGGCTGTGCGGGCTTAGCGCATGGCTTGCGCGCATACGGGCGGTGATTATTTAGCACCCGCACAGAGTAAAAAATAAGAACGTATGTTTTGGTTTTGGTTTTGGTTTTGCGCATATGCCAATAAATAGTGAACGAATTTAAAAACGATATTTAGTTTTTTTGATCTAACTGTTGGTTTTTATATGCTATGGTGTCTCCAGATCTTTTTTCGGAGCACCTCATGAAGGGTATCGTCTTCCGCGAATTCATCGCCATGGTCGAAACACAGTTCTCATTAGAGACCGCCGACCACATTATCTCCGCCTCCAACCTATCCACGGATGGGGCTTACACCTCAGTAGGAACTTATCCACCTCAGGAAATGGTAGATCTAGTCACGCACTTGTCAGCGGCGACTAACATCAGCGTTCGTGGCTTGCTCCACCATTTTGGCAAACATCTCTTTAAGCGCTTCTCTGAGATCCACCCAGAGTATGTAAAAACGCACGAAAGCGCTTTCGAGTTACTGCGCCAACTGGATGGCCATATTCATGTTGAGGTCCGAAAGCTCTACATTGATGCCGAGCTGCCTGCTTTCGACTATGAAGAGCTGGGTGACGTTGAGATGGTCTTCATATATCGCTCACGCCGCAAGCTGGCTGATTTCGCGGAAGGCCTGATTCAGGGTTGCATTGATCACTTCGGTAATCCCATGAAAATCGAGCGCGTCAATCTGCCCGATGACGATAGCGGTGCCCATACCCGTTTCACTCTGAAACGACTGAGCGATGGCGCCGGCTGATGATATGAACGCACGGCGTCTGGCACGCGCAATCAGTGCGCAACAGCCGGCAGAGAGTTTACCAGAACAGAAAAGCCTCGAACTTTTTCACCAGGCCCAAGAACGACAGCGCGTACTGGATGCCTTGCGCGAGAGTGAAGAGCGTTATCGACTGATCGTTGAACTGTCGCCCGATGCCATCCTGATCGAAGTGAACGGAGAAATCGTTTTTACGAACCCGTCGGCACGTCTCATTTTCCGTGAAACGCACCATCTTTCATTAATGGGCAGAAGTCTTGCGTCGCTGATCCGCCGGGCCAAGACCGAGACCGATGCTCTGCGCCTGATGATCAACCCCGAATCGGAAACCGAAGAGGTTGCCATTCGTATGGACGGCTCAGCCTTTGATGTTTCGCTTTACCACATATCACTCACGTATCAAGGACAACCCGCGATACAAATGGTGGCGCGGGATATTTCCATTCGCAAGAAACTGGAGTACCAGCTCTCTTTTCAGGCAACCTATGACCCGCTGACCGGAATAAGCAACCGAAGCGCCCTGCTGGACCGCATGTCAGATGCGATTACGTATGCACGTCGCAACTCGCTGCCAGTCTGGGTCGCCTTCATTGATCTGGACCGTTTCAAGTTCATCAATGACCACTACGGCCATCGCGCCGGCGATCAGATATTGACAGGAATCACCAGCAGATTACGCTCGATATTGCGAAGCAATGACATATTGGGACGCTATGGCGGTGATGAGTTCATCGTTGTACTGCGCGGCGGACCAGAGTTCGATATGAGTCCTGAAACGCTGGAACGTATCATGCAAGCGGTTGCTGAGCCGATCAAAATCGATGCGCACTCCTTGTTCGTCAATTGTAGCGTGGGCGTTTCGGTCTTTCCGCAAGATGGAGACTCGCCGCAGCAATTGCTGGAAATGGCCGATGCAGCCATGTACCAGGCAAAACAAAGCGGGCGTAATCGCTGCCAATTTTTCAATCAGGAGATAGAAGCTCAATTGCAAGAACGCGCACGCATCGAAACCGAATTCAGTGGCGCGATTGAGCGCGGCGAGTTCTTGCTGCAGTATCAGCCGCAAATCGATCTACGATCGGGTGCTGTGGCTGGTGCAGAAGCGCTATTACGCTGGCAACATCCGGAACTCGGACTGCTGTCACCTGATCGGTTCGTCTACATGGCCGAGGAATCGACGCAGATCAAAGAGATCGGTGCCTGGGTACTCAATACAGCCACTGCGCAATGCGCCAACTGGCACAAAATGGGATTGGGACATTTGCGTATTGCCGTCAATCTGTCGACAAAACAGCTCAATGGTCAGCCGCTGATACGCCTGGTTGAGAAGGCACTGGCAAGCTCAGGTTTACCACCCCACTGTCTGGAGTTGGAGCTGACCGAAAGCCTGATGATGTCCAACATAGAGCTCACTTTAGAAACGCTGCAGACTCTGCATGCATTGGGTGTTCAAATTGCGATCGATGATTTTGGTACGGGCTATTCAAACTTTGCCTATCTGCGCAAGCTACCTATCTCCTGCCTGAAGATCGATCGTCAGTTCATTCATGATCTAAGTGATA
>CAMBJI010000120.1 GCA_945867725.1 Bordetella parapertussis | reverse complement strand
AGACCGATGGCACAGGCAACCAACAGGCTCAGCCCGAGGGGAAGAATGCGCCGTAAATGGCCGTGGGCAGCCACTCGAATGTTCATCATGATCAGACTGGCCAGACCACCCGGCGCGTACATCACAATCAGAATAAAAAACAATCCCAGATACAACTGCCACGCTTTGGTGAATTCAGACAGCATAACAGTCAGGAACACGCCAACAATAGCCCCCAGCATTGGCCCAAAGAAAAAACCGATACCGCCAATGAAGGTAAACAAAAGAACTGCACCCGAGCGAACCGCACTAACATTTTCCGCACTGACGATTTCAAAATTAATGGCCGTGAGCGCACCGGAAATGCCGGCAAAGAATCCGGACAAAATCAGCATGAGGTAACGCACGCGCTGGGTGTCATAGCCAATAAACTCGGCACGCTCAGGGTTATCGCGCACGGCATTAGCGATGCGCCCGAGGGGTGTTTGTGAAATGGCGAACATCGCCGCCGTGCAAATGAATAACCAGAAAGCGATCAGGTAATAAACCTGAATCTGGGGTCCATAGCTAATACCGAACAGCGGTTTGCCGAAAACACGATCGCCCGCAACACCGCCTTCCCCGCCAAAAAATCCAGGAAACATCAGCGAACAGGCAAACACCAACTCGACGATACCCAACGAAATCATTGAAAAAGTCGTACCAGAACGTTTGGTGGTTACATAGCCGAAGAGTATTCCGAATAACAAACCTGCCAACCCGCCAATAATGGGTATCAAGGTCAGTGGCCCAGGCAGCGCGCCGCTGCCTGCAAGATTAATCGCATGGATCGCAAAAAATGCACCCATCCCGGAATAGACCGCGTGACCAAACGACAGCATCCCGCTCTGACCCAACAACATGTTGTAGGACAAGGCGAAAATCATGGTCGTACCCATTAGCGAGAGCAAGGATACGACCGAGCCAGAACTCATCAGGCGCGGCGCAATCAGCAGCAAGAGCGCAAAACCACCCCAAATGAGCCAGCGCCCTGGATTCCAGGGTGTGTAACGAAAAGGACGAGCAGTCATACTCATGTTTCTCTCGTACCGAGGAGACCTTTGGGCCGGAAAATCAAGACCAGCACCAGCAGCAAATAAGGCAAAATCGGTGCGATTTCCGCCAGAGTCAGGGAAAGTAATCGATAGACCGGCGCATCCGGCGCAATCTGAAATCCTGCGAGTGCAAGAGGTCCGAGCAATGACCAGTCCAGGGCAACGGCAAAGGTCTGAATCATGCCAATCAAGATCGAGGCCAACAGAGCACCTGCGAGTGAGCCCATACCACCGACCACAACCACGACAAAAATAATACTGCCCACCGTGGCCGCCATCGCGGGTTCGGTTACAAACGCATTGCCACCAATGACACCCGCCAGCGCAGCGAGTGCGCATCCGCCACCAAACACCAACATGAAGACACGCGGCACATTGTGACCGAGCGCCTCGACTGCTTCCGGATGTGTCAGCGCCGCCTGTATGACCAGACCAATGCGTGTGCGCTTGAGCACGAGAAAAATCGCCGCCAACATCAAAAGCGCGACCAGCATCATGAAGCCTCGATACATCGGAAATGCCGTTCGATACAAAACAAACAGCGGGCCATCGAGCTCTGCGGGGATACGATAAGGCACGGCGGCCCTGCCCCAGATCAGTTGAACCAGCTCGACGATCACATACGACAGGCCAAAAGTGAAGAGCAACTCGGATACAGGCCCATATTTATGCACGGTGCGCAGACCGTAGCGCTCAACGCCAGCCCCCAACAGTCCGACAACTAAGGGCGCAAGGAGGAGTGCAGGCCAGAAGCCTAGCGTCTGGCTGATTGCGTAGCCAAAATACGCACCGAGCATGTAAAAACTCGCATGAGCAAAGTTAAGCACCCCCATCATGCTGAAGATCAGCGTGAGCCCGGATGAGAGCATAAACAGCAAAAGGCCATAGCTCAGTCCGTTCAACAATGAGATCAGCGTGAATTCCAAGCTTGGGGCTCCTGCAAATAGTTAACAGCGCATACGCATCAATTGCCAGCCAAATCAGGCGGTTGGCAACTTATGATCTCGATACATCTCGCGAATTTTGTTCTTTAAGATCTTGCCCGTGGCACCGAGCGGCAACGCGTCGGTGAAAACAACATCGTCGGGCGTCCACCATTTGGCAATTTTGCCTTCATAAAACTTCAGCAACGCATCTTTGGTGACTTCCATGTCGGGCTTTTTCACGACGACCAGCAAAGGACGCTCATCCCATTTCGGATGGTAGACCCCGATACATGCAGCCTGAAGTACGGCAGGGTGTGCAACAGCGATGTTTTCGAGATCAATACTGCCGATCCATTCACCGCCTGACTTGATTACATCCTTGCTTCTGTCAGTGATCTGCATAGAGCCGTCTTCATCGATCACTGCCACATCGCCAGTTGGGAACCAGCCATCTTCCAGCACATCGCCACCCTCCTGCTTGAAATAGCCCTCGATAATCCAAGGCCCTTTGACCAGCAGGTTGCCGTAAGTCTTGCCATCCCAGGGCAGCTCCACTCCTGCGTCGTCAACGATTTTCATGTCCACGCCAAAAATCGCGCGGCCCTGCTTCTCAAGCACGGACTGCTTTGCTTCTTCTGACATTGTCTCGTGCTTGCTCAGCAGCGTGCAGCAGGTACCAAGTGGTGACATTTCTGTCATGCCCCACGCGTGCACGACCTCAACACCATAATCATTGCGGAAGGTTTTCATCATCGCAGGCGGGCAGGCTGAGCCGCCAATCACCGTGCGCTTGAAGGTAGAGAACTTCAGATTGTTTTGGGCGACATAAGTCAAAAGGCCCAGCCACACAGTAGGCACACCGGCGGAGAAAGTAACTTTTTCCTGCTCAAACAATTCGTAAATGGATTTACCGTCCAATGCGGCGCCAGGGAAAACCATTTTTGCGCCGGTCAGCATGACCGAATACGGCAAACCCCAAGCGTTCACATGGAACATCGGTACCACCGGCAGGACCACATCGCGTGCAGACACGTTCAATGCATCAGGCAGCGCAGACGCAAAGGAGTGCAATATCGTCGAACGATGGGAGTACAGCGCACCTTTTGGATTGCCTGTTGTACCTGAGGTATAGCAGAGACTCGATGCCGAGTTTTCGTCAAACACAGGCCATTCGTAGTGGTCGGAATTTGAAGCTATCAAATCCTCGTAACACAAAAGATTGGCGATCTTGGTGTCGGTCGGCATGCGATCGCGATCGCACATCATCACATAGCCTTTGATTGTCTTCGCCAATGGGGCGATGGCTTCAATCACGGGCAAAAAATTCATGTCGAAGAAAAGATACTGATCTTCGGCGTGGTTGGCAATGTAGGCGATTTGCTCCGGATGCAGGCGGGGATTAATGGTGTGAAGTACGGCACCTGATCCCGATACAGCATAGTAGGTCTCGAGATGGCGATATCCATTCCATGCAAGCGTCGCTACTCGATCACCGATTTTGACCCCAAGTTTTTCCAGCGCATTCGCAAGCTGCTTGGCTCTGCGATGGCAGTCGCTGTATGTGTAGCGATGAATATCGCCTTCCACTCTGCGCGAGACAATTTCCGAAGCACTGTAATAACGATCAGCATGCTGAATCAGACTGGAAATGAGCAAAGGTTGGCTCATCATTCGGCCCATCAATGGGCTCTGGGGGTACTGCGCCATATTGTCTCCGATGGTATTTTTTGTGATGCTGCTTTTTTGCCTTGCGATTGTAGCTGAATTACCTTTCCGCTAACAACATGCGATGCTGCGCCGCATCAATTGTGGGCGCTCTGCAACTAAAGATCAGCAACTGGTGTAAATCGTGTTTTTGGGGCTGCTCATGAGGCGACGGACCATAGGCTCAAAAAACGCCAGGGGCAAAGTCTCGTAGTCCGGGTCAAAGGCAGGAGCGTCATATTTTTCACAAAACTCCAACGTACGCTCATAGATGGGTTGGCCTTGAAAACGGTCGCGCAGATTGCGATCCATACCGAGATGATGGAAAAAATAATAGGCCTGAAACAAGCCGTGCTTCTCCACCATTTCCAGGTTTTCTGCGGACACGAATGGTTTCAGTATCGCCGCCGCGATATCGGGATGGTTGAAGCTACCCAGCGTATCGCCAATATCGTGCAGCAGCGCGCAGACAACATATTCCTCATCCTTGCCATCTCGATGGGCGCGCGTTGCTGTTTGCAGACTGTGCGTCAGTCGATCGACGGAAAATCCGCCAAAATCACCGTGCAAGAGCTTGAGGTGATTGAGCACGCGGTCTGCCAGTTGCGATGAATATGCCCGAAAATCCTCGAGGATCACTTTCCAGTCTTCTTCCGTGCTCTCGCGCATATCGGTAAAGCCGCTTTGTGCCAGCATCATTGACTCCCTATCAGTTCAGTTTTTATAGTCCGGATCAGACCGATCCAGTTTGCGCAGCAGCGCCGGCCATGCCAGCAATCCGCCCCGTGATTTCGTCACTGCACGCGCCTGTTCCATCGCATTCTCAATGATGCGCGGATCAATCGACCTGAGTGCCACGCCCCCGGCCATGGCTCGCACTTGTATCGCGCAAGCCGTCTCAAACACGTACATATTCAAGAACGCATCTGCAATCGTTTTACCCACAGTAAGAAGGCCATGATTACGCAGCATCAGATAAGTTTTATCGCCAAAATCAGCGACCAGACGAGGTCTCTCCTCATTGCTGAGTGCAAGACCTTCATAGTCGTGATAGGCCAGGCTATTCAAGACAAATATCGACTGCTGGGATATCGGCAGCACACCGGCCTCTTGCGCCGCAACTGCCACGCCATTGACGGTATGTAAATGCAACACGCACTGCGCATCATCGCGTGCTGCATGAATCGCCGAGTGGATGGTGAAGCCTGCCGGGTTAACCGGGAATGGTGAATCTTCGAGCTTATTACCTTCAAGATCAATTTTTACCAACGAAGACGCGGTGATCTCATCAAACATCATCCCGTAGGGGTTAATAAGAAACGCGTGCTCATCACCCGGCAGGCGCGCCGTGATGTGAGTAAAAATCAGATCTCCCCAACCAAATTGTGCAGCAAGGCGATAACAAGCTGCTAGATCACGCCGCATCTGCCACTCTTCAGGGCTGACACGGTGCTGCAATGATGGAATTTCAAGTCGCTCCGGGGCGTTCATATGCGCTCACCTCTTCTCTGTCAAAATACGAGCTTGCCTTGGTTAACGAACAATCGTAACAGAAGCCCAGATGAACTCTCCTGAAACCCTGCCGACACAGCGGCTGCAACTTGCTGACCTGCGCATAACCAATCGTTTTGCGACGTTACCCGGGGATTTTTATACCTCGCTCGCCTCAACACCTTTGCCATCGCCCTATCTGGTTTGCGCCAGTGAGCGCGCGGCCGGGCTGATTGGACTGGATCCGGAAGCATTCGCTCATCCGGAGTTCATCGCTGCATTCAGTGGCAATTTGATATTACCGGGTTCCCGCCCGCTTGCAGCCGTCTACTCGGGCCACCAGTTCGGTGTCTGGGCTGGACAACTTGGAGACGGCCGAGCCATCCTGCTAGGTGAGACTTCAGCCCCTGCCGATCTCACGGGCACGCTGGAACTGCAGCTCAAAGGCTCGGGCAAAACACCTTATTCGCGCATGGGTGATGGCCGCGCGGTTCTGCGTTCATCTATCCGTGAATTCCTGTGCTCCGAAGCGATGGCAGCGCTCGGCATACCGACCTCGCGCGCTTTGTGCGTGGTCGGCTCCGACATGCGAGTCCTGCGCGAGATGCCAGAAACTGCAGCCGTCGTAACGCGCATGGCCCAGAGTTTCGTGCGCTTCGGATCCTTTGAACACTGGTTCTACCAGGACCGCAAGACCGAGCTGCAGGTATTGGCCGATTACGTGATTGCCAACAGCTTTCCCGAATTACAAGGCGCCGCACGGCCTTACCATGCGCTGTTGGCCGAAGTGAGCCGCCGTACGGCCACGCTGGTCGCGCAGTGGCAGGCTGCCGGATTCATGCATGGCGTTCTGAACACAGACAATATGTCCGTCCTCGGCCTCACGCTGGATTATGGCCCCTACGGTTTCATGGAAGCCTATGACCCCGCCCATATCTGCAACCACACCGATAGCCACGGACGCTATTCGTACCGAATGCAGCCTCGCATCGCCGAATGGAATTGCTATGCGCTGGGACAGGCGCTACTGCCACTGATAGGCGAGACCGACGATGTCTACGAAGCTTTGTCTGTATTCAAACCTACCTTCGAATCTAGCATGCAGAGTTTATGGCAAGCGAAGTTCGGATTCAGCAGCACCCTAGAGGGCGATGCGAAACTGATCGAGCGCTTGTTCGAACTCATGGCAGTTAGTCGTGTGGATTTTCCCTATTTTTTCAGGCAGCTCTCGTCGGTAAATCTGAACGAGACGCACAATGATGAAGCGCTGCGGGATCTTTTCATCGACCTTTCTGGCTTTGA
>CAMBJI010000119.1 GCA_945867725.1 Bordetella parapertussis | reverse complement strand
GTCGGTGTACTGCTCGCCGCACTGATTCTTACTCAGGACAAGAAAACAGTTCGCAAGCAGGATGATGATGGGCCAAGTCCTGCAAAGATGGAAAGCAAGCCGAAACCTCAACATGAAGCTGCGCACGTCATGATGGATGACGATCAGGTCCGCGCATCAGGGATCGCAATCGCAGCAGCCGGCGCTGTTCAGATTGCGTCGGTGGTGCAGTTCCCCGGCGAAGTGCAGCTCAATGATGATCGCACTGTCCATGTGGTGCCGCGCGTACCGGGCATTGCCGAGGCTGTGCTGGTGAATACGGGTCAGAACGTCCGCAAGGGGCAGACACTGGCGGTGTTTTCGAGTCAGGTCATTTCCGAGCAGCGCAGTGCATTGCAGAGCGCCCAGAAGCGTCAGAGCTTTGCACTCACGGTGTACGAACGTGAGAAAAAACTATGGGAGCAAAAGATAACGGCTGAACAGGATTTTCTGCAGGCACAAGTTGCGCTGCGTGAAGCAGAGATTGCGGTTGAAAACGCTCAGCAGAAGCTGAATGCGCTGGGCGTTACCGGTGGCAGTGGTACTGGCCTGAACCGCTTTGAGTTGCGGGCGCCGTATGATGGTCTGGTCGTCGAGCGCAAACTCAGTGTGGGTGAGGCGGTCAAGGAAGACACGCCCATTATGACGATCTCTGATATGTCTGCAGTCTGGGTCGAGGTCAGTATTCCTGCCAAGGATCTGCCGCTCATGCGCGTCGGTGCCAAGGTACTGGTGCGCGCCACCGCATTTGATGCCAAGGCAACGGGTACCGTGGCCTTTGTTGGTGCTCTGGTCGGCGAGCAAACCCGTATGGCCAGAGCACGTATCGTGCTCGCAAATCCTCAAGGTGCCTGGCGGCCTGGTTTATTCGTCAATGTTGAAGTCAACTCTGCCAACCTGCAGGTACCGGTGGCCGTAGAGAGCGAGGCTATACAGACACTGGGAAATCGCCAGGTCGTGTTCGTACGTGAAGAAAAGAGATTCGTTCCGCGCAGCGTGAAGCTGGGTATCAGTGATGGCAAATACATTGAAGTGCTCGAGGGTCTGCCACCAGGCACACGCTATGCCGCGCAGGGCAGCTACATCATCAAGTCCGAGTTGACGAAACTCACGTCAGAAGAAGGCTACTGACCGCCACAGGAGCCTTGCCATGTTTGAGAAACTGATTCAATTCGCTATTAACCAGCGCGCGCTGGTGCTACTGGCTGCTTTAGGTGTGGCGTTGGCCGGGATACTGAGTTATCAGCAGCTACCGATTGATGCTGTGCCGGATATCACGAATGTTCAGGTGCAGATCAATACGGAAGCACCCGGTTTCTCGCCGCTTGAGGCAGAGCAGCGGATCACATATCCAATCGAAATCGTAATGGCTGGATTGCCCAATTTACAGCAGACGCGGTCATTGTCGCGCTACGGCCTGTCGCAAGTGACCGTGATTTTTAAAGAAGATACCGACATTTATTTTGCGCGCCAGATGGTCAATGAGCGCATCACACAGGCGCGCGACAAACTGCCTTTGGGTGTGACACCCACCATGGGTCCGATCGCCACGGGTTTGGGGGAGATTTATCTGTGGACCGTCGAGGCTGACGCACAAGCCAGAAAGGCAGATGGCTCACCTTACACCGATACGGATCTTCGCGAGATACAGGACTGGGTGATTAAGCCGCAATTGCGTAATGTTCTTGGCGTCACCGAGATCAATTCGATCGGCGGTTATGTAAAGGAGTATCAGATTGCGCCGAATCCGCAGCGACTGGCTTCACTGGGTGTGTCCATGGAAAATCTGGTCGCTGCCATTGATCATAACAATCACAATGCGGGCGCCGGCTATATCGAGAAGCGTGGTGAGCAGTATCTGGTACGAGCGCCTGGTCAGGTGCAGACATTGGAAGACATTCGCAATGTCGTGATCAAGAATTCGGGTGGCATTCCTGTGCGCGTACGTGATGTGGCTGATGTGGGCATTGGACAGGAATTGCGAACGGGCGCGGCAACAGCAAACGGCAAGGAAGTCGTGCTCGGTACCGTGTTCATGCTGATGGGGCAGAACAGCCGTACCGTGTCGAAGGCGGTTGATCTGAAAATGCAGGAAATCAATCGCAACCTGCCCAAGGGTATTCGGGCAGTAACGGTGTACGACCGCACAATTTTGGTCGATAAGGCGATCGCCACTGTCAAGAAAAATCTGCTTGAGGGTGCGATCCTAGTGATTGTTGTGCTGTTCGTCTTTTTGGGGAATTTACGCGCAGCGATTATTACCGCTGCCGTGATTCCACTGGCGATGTTGTTCACGTTTACCGGCATGGTTCAATACCAGGTCAGCGCCAACCTCATGAGCCTGGGTGCGCTGGACTTCGGCATCATCGTCGATGGCGCGGTGGTGATTGTTGAAAACTGCATACGTCGGCTCGCACATGCGCAGTCGCTGCAAGGCAGGGCACTGACACGCGAGGAGCGCTTCCACGAAGTTTTTGAGGCCGCGCGTGAATCGCGCCGGCCTTTGTTGTACGGGCAGTTCATCATCATGGTGGTGTATCTGCCGATTTTTTCGCTGTCTGGTGTCGAAGGAAAAATGTTCCACCCGATGGCCTTTACTGTGGTGATGGCGCTGCTAGGCGCAATGATTTTATCGGTGACCTTTGTGCCGGCAGCGGTGGCGATGCTGGTAACTGGCCGAGTACAAGAAAAAGAAATCGCACTCATGGTTTGGGTCAAGCGCTGGTACGTGCTGATGTACGACTGGGTCATGCAGGCGAGGGCTGTTGTACTGACCTTTGCGTTGGTCGCGGCGATACTCGCCGGCTTGTTGATCACGCGTATTGGTAGTGAATTCGTCCCCAATCTGAATGAGGGTGATCTGGCCTTTCAGACCATACGTGCTCCGGGCATCAGCCTGACACAAGCGGTAGCAATGCAGATGCAGATCGAGACCACCTTGAAAGCGAAATTTCCTGAGATTGAACGCGTATTCACGCGCATTGGCACTGCCGAGATTGCTACCGATCCCATGCCACCGAATCTGTCAGATGGTTGCATCATGCTCAAGCCAGTACAAGACTGGCCCGACCCTGCTAAAACACGGGATCAACTGCTGGAGGAAATTCGGGCGGTGGTCTGGAAGATCCCCGGCAACAATTATGATTTCTCGCAGCCGATTCAGCTGCGCTTCAATGAACTGATTTCGGGCGTGCGCAGTGATGTGGCGGTGAAAATTTTTGGTGACGACATGGACCAGTTACACCGACTCGCCGAGGAGACGGCAACGGTTATGCGTCAGGTACCCGGTGCGATCGATGTCAAAGTTGAGCAGACCACGGGCCTGCCTATGCTGACAGTGATCATCGATCGTCAAAAGCTGGCGCGCTATGGGCTTACGATCATGGAAGTGCAGGACGTCGTCGCGGCTGCGATTGGTGGCAGCAAAGCAGGTACGTTGTTTGAGGGTGACCGGCGTTTCGATATCGTAGTTCGTTTGCCGGAGAATTTGCGCGGCGATATCGATGCGATGAAACGTCTTCCGGTTACTTTGCCAGTGCAGGGGAGTAGTGGCACCACAGGCTTCATTCAGTTGGCCGAGGTTGCCACGCTGACGCTGGCGCCGGGTCCCAATCAGATTAGTCGCGAAAACGGTAAGCGCCGCATTGTGGTTACCTCGAATGTGCGGGATCGCGATGTCGGTAGTTTCGTTGATGAGGCTAGCCAGCGTTTGGCTGCAGTGAGTTTGCCGACGGGTTACTGGACCCAGTGGGGCGGGACCTTTGAAAATCTTCAGTCCGCGACGCAGCGTTTGAAACTGGTAGTGCCCGCTGCACTTTTTCTGGTCTTCGTTTTGCTATTTGCCATGTTTGGCAATCTGAAGGACGGCCTGCTGGTGTTTACCGGCATTCCTTTTGCCCTGACGGGCGGGGTGATGGCGCTGTGGCTGCGGGATATACCGCTTTCCATTTCTGCCGCCATCGGCTTCATTGCGCTATCGGGCGTCGCAGTATTGAATGGACTGGTCTTGCTCTCGTTCATCCGTGGCCTGCAAGAGCAGGGCATGCCGCTGGCCGAGGCCGTGCGGGAAGGCACCATAACGCGCCTGCGTCCGGTGCTGATGACCGCGTTGGTCGCGTCGCTGGGATTTTTACCCATGGCGATCGCGACGGGCACAGGCGCCGAGGTGCAGCGGCCACTGGCGACCGTCGTTATTGGCGGTATCTTGTCCTCGACGCTGCTGACCTTGCTGGTTTTGCCGCTGTTGTACCGGCTCTTGCACCGGGATGATGAAGGGGCGGTTCTGCCTAAGCCGCTTTAATCCGACCGAACGATACGCACACCCACAAATTCATAGCGGCTTCCCGGCGCGTAGCGGAACCGAAAAGCGGAGCGCAGGAATTGCGCATGGTTTACCAAGGAGCCGCCGCGCACGACCCGGAATGCGCAATCCTCGGAGTCCCAGGCGGAACCATTCACTGGGGCATCTTCGTAGTCGATATGCCAGCAATCCTCAGTCCGTTCCCATACGTTGCCTAGCATGTCGTACAGGCCGAATGGGTTGGCTTTTTTAGTCCCCGTTTTGTGCGATTTGCCGTCTGCGTTATCCCTGAACCAGGCGTGATCTGCCAGCCCTGCGGGATTATCTCCAAAATAAAAAATTGATTCGCTGCCAGCACGCGCTGCATATTCCCATTCAGCCTCAGTAGGCAGTCGATAATTTTTGCCGGTTATTTCGCTGAGTTTGTGAGCAAATGCCTTGGCTTCTTCCCAGGTTATATTTTCAACGGGTAGGTCATCGCCTTTATTTTCGCTGGGATTACTCCCCATAATAAAAATCCACTCTTTTTGAGTAATCTCGTGAATACCCATGGAAAATGATTTGATCGTTACCTCGTGTTGAGGATATTCCTCGAATTCACCCGCCAATTTCAGCTGCTCTTCGGACAAACCTTCTCTCGACATCAGGCGTTTCGTGCCCATCAAAAACTTACCTGGAGGAATTGAAATCATCTCCGGGCATTGCGGACAATCCCTGAAAGTTTTTTTCGGTTCGGCTTGGGACAGGCTGCTGATGAATAGGGCAATTAGTACGGTCGTGGGCAAAAAAATTCGCATAGCAGAACATGTCCTTAAGCAGATCGATGGCCAGTAATCCAGGCAGTGCGCGCCGAGATTCGATTCAGTTTTACCGGATTTCCGGCGAGGGGTGGCTGGCCTGAATGTAAATGAATTCCCGGTCATTTGGTGCCGGATTTGCCAGCGATTTTGTTGCGGCACGGAAAAATAGCGCACCACTTAATCATTGATGTATTTGCTAAATCATGGGTTTTAAACATTAAAACAGCGCCATTATTTCATGTTGCAGTGCACATTTTAATTCCATTTTCCGCCTATATTTGCACTCTTATTGGGATCAAAATCTGACTAACCAGTAGAAATAAAAACTAATGCAACTGAAGGTATTGCTTTGATTGACTTTTTAAATACACAGGACTAAATTAACGCCAGCTAGAAGATTTTTTTATCTCTTAGCTGTTCAAACAATAAAGGGGGGACACCAATGAAGAAGGCCCATAAGTCACCGCTCGCCCTACTGGGAGCGGTTATTGCAGGAGCGGTGATGTCTGTCACTCCGGCGATTGCGCAGGAAGTGACGACCGATCGTTTGGTCAACAGCGAAAAAGAGCCCGGCAACTGGCTCAATCACCACGGTAATCTCGAGGCACATCGTTTTTCCGGTCTCGATCAAATCAACACCAAGAACGTCAAGAACCTGAAAGTGGCCTTCACCTGGGCTATGGGTGACATGCACGGCGGCGGTAAGGAAGTCATTCAGTGGCAATTCTCGGGCCTGGAAGGCACGCCGATTGCTGAAGACGGCTTCCTGTACCTGACGACCGGCTGGGGTACCGTGACTAAGTTGGACACCCGCGGTGGTGTTCCTCGCATGGTCTGGAAGTACAGCCCGAATCCTGATCGCGATTACGCAACGACTGTTGCTTGCTGCGGTATCAACAACCGTGGTGTCGCTCTGGCTGGCAACATGGTCATTTCTCCTGTCATCGACGGTCGTATCGTTGCGCTGAGCAAGACCGATGGTTCGAAGATCTGGGAAGTTCAGGTTGCTGATCCAGGCAAAGGCGAAACGATTACCGGTGCACCGTTGATCGTTAAAGACATGGTCGTGACTGGTATGGCTGGCGCTGAGTATGGCGTTCGCGGCTGGCTCGAAGCGATCAATCTGAAGGATGGTAAGCGTCGCTGGAGAACTTACACGGTTCCTGGTCCAGGCGAGCCTGGCCATGAAACATGGAAAGACAAGCACGGCGCATGGAAAACCGGTGGCGGCACGACCTGGGTAACTGGTTCGTACGATCCTGAGTTGAACATCATCGTCTGGGGTACTGCTAACCCAGGTCCTGACTGGGACAATGCATATCGTCCTGGTGACAACCTGTGGACCGACTCCACGATCGCGCTGGATGCAGATTCCGGCAAGATCAAGTGGGGCTTCCAGCACACACCTAACGATCCGTACGACTTTGACTCGATCAACGAAAACACTTTCGTTGACAC
>CAMBJI010000118.1 GCA_945867725.1 Bordetella parapertussis | reverse complement strand
TATCTTTCAGACCTTCGCGCCAGCAATCTCGTGTCAAGCGCCCGCCCGCTACTTCGCCTTATGGACGCCCCGCGCAACGCAAAGCGGCTTCGCGCCAGTAATCCTGACCGGGCACTACCACTACATCAACGGCCATTGCGCCGGACATCGGCACTCTGAGCGCCGATGTCGCTGTCAGCAGTAACACACCGTACCGAATGAAAGTCCGCCGCAAAAAAATGCAGGCGAGGTCTCATGCGCTTACTCACTAAAAGAACAGCTCACCTGTCCCAGCAGGCCAAAATCAGCATGGATGCGATCATCGGGTCGCACCGTGACAGGAACACGGCAGGTACCCGTCGTGACGAACTGACCCGGCTCACAAGCGATACCCAATCGTGACAATTCGTTGACCAGCCAAGTCAGCGCAACGCGTGGATCACCCAGCACGTTACGCCCAAAACCAACATCGACGGCGGCGTCATTATGTTTGATCTGAATAGCGGCATCGATGTAATCAAAATCACGCCAGTCACTCTGCCCCGGACCCAATACAAACAGATTGGCACAGGCAAGGTCAGCGATGAGCTGAGGTGCACCGGCGGTCACGAAATTCTCGAATCGCGAGTCGGGTATCTCGATTGAGGGATGCATAGTACCTATGGCATCCAATACCTCGGGCGTGGTGTAACCCGAGGCGCGCGGGGCAAGACGCTGGCCGAAGCAAAATGCAAACTCGATTTCAGCCACGCGCATGAGATTACCTGCCAGCGATACATTTGCGCCATCTGCAAGCACACGATCTGCAAACAGGCGACCCGCCAGTGGACCATCCACACCAATGTGCTTTTGGCCTTCGATACTGGTTGCCGCAATCTTCCAGCCAACGACCGAAACGCCATGACGATCGGCAAACGCCTGCTGAACCCGATAACCCTCGATCCGGTCGCGAGGTCGGATAGCCTCAGGTAAATTCAAACACCGGGTTTTATCCTGCCAAAGAGGGTAAAGATGGGCAGCCGCTTCTTCGTAGTGGGTAGTCATGGTCTCGAGTCTCGTTCTTGTCCGGCATGACCGGCGCGTTTTCTGATGATGTTTTTGTTAATCTTAATTGCCGCTAGCTTGCAATGGTTACACAATTTTTCGTCCATAGTGAACCGCAGGACAAATAGGAACCTTCGTTACTTTATGACCAGCCAGCCAAGCAACGTGCGCACCCTGCAAGGCGTATTAACGCTGACAACACCAATTTTATCGAGACTTCTAGTCACTCAGGGCTTCCGTAGTAAGCTCATGTTTAAAAATAAACAATCACGCTAGGGGGAAAACTATGACCAAGCAAAGTGCTTTCATTCGACTGCACGCACGTGATGACGTGCTGATCGCTTGCCAGCAACTGGTGGGCGGCACATCTATCGAAAACATTGCTGTGCGTGGCCTCATACCCGGAGGACACAAGGTCGCGACACGAGATTTGCAAGCGGGTGATCCAATCCGTCGCTATAACCAGATTATCGGCTTTGCCAGTAAATCGATTCAAGCGGGAGACCATGTGCATGTTCATAACTGCTCGCTCGGCGACGACAAGGGCAGCTTCGAGCGCGATTATGCATTTTGCACAGAGGTGCTAACAGCACCGGAAAAAAAACAAGCCACCTTCATGGGCTACCGTCGAAGCAATGGTCAAGTCGCAACGCGCAACTACATCGGCATCCTGTCGAGCGTGAATTGCTCTGCCACCGTGGCACGCGGCATCGCCGATTTTTTTTCGCGTCGGAGCAACCCGGATGCGCTGCGTTGGTTTCCGAATATTGATGGTGTGGTCGCCCTAACGCACGGCACCGGCTGCGGGCTGGATCACAGTGGACTCGGCATGCAGCTACTACGTAGAACGCTCAGCGGATATGCAAGACATGCGAATTTTGCTGGCGTGCTCGTGGTCGGACTCGGTTGTGAAACCAATCAAATTTCTGCTTGGCTGGATCACAGTCACCTGAGTGAAGGACCGCTGCTACGTACGTTCAATATTCAGGACTCGGGGGGTACCGCAAAAACTATCGACAAGGGCATACAGCTGATCAAAGACATGCTTCCGATCGCTAACGCTAGCGAACGTGAGGCCTGTGACGTCAGTCATCTCACCATTGGTCTTCAGTGCGGCGGCTCCGATGGTTACTCGGGCATCAGCGCCAACCCGGCACTCGGCGCTGCAGTGGATTTACTAGTAGCGCATGGTGGCACCGCGATCCTGTCCGAGACACCTGAAGTTTATGGTGCAGAACACTTGCTGACCCGACGCGCTGTGTCGCGTGATGTCGGAGAGAAGCTGATTGAACGCATACGCTGGTGGGAAAACTACACCGCCATCAACGGCGGCGAAATGGATAACAACCCTTCACCCGGTAACAAGGCCGGTGGCCTGACGACCATTCTTGAGAAATCACTCGGCGCTGTCGCCAAAGGCGGTACGACTGCCTTGCGTGCCGTCTATGAATATGCAGAACCTGTTTTAGAACATGGCTTTGTTTTCATGGATACGCCGGGCTATGATCCAGTCAGTGCAACCGGACAGGTAGCCGGAGGCGCGAACATGATTTGTTTTACGACAGGTCGTGGCAGTGCCTTCGGCTGCGCACCATCACCTTCGCTAAAGTTAGCGACCAATTCGGCGCTCTGGCATCGTCAGCAAGAAGATATCGATATCAATTGTGGCGAAATCATCGATGGCGCATGTTCTACCGAGATGATGGGCGAACGTATCTTTGAGATGATCCTACAAACTGCCTCAGGACGAGCAAGCAAGAGCGAATTGCACGGCTATGGCCAAAGTGAATTTGTACCTTGGCAAGTCGGTGCAGTGATGTGAGTCTGTGTCAACCACACACCGCGCAGAAATTCAGGCTCACCATGAAACGAGGATTTATTTAGCGTCTACCTAAATGAAAATAATCAAACCCACTGCAATTCACGCCGCTATCCGGCGACCCGTGCAACGACTCATTGCCATTTCTTGGCGCGACATGCTGCTGGTGCTCTTGCCCGTGCTGATAGTGACACTTGCGCTGGGTTGGCTTGCTGTTAAATTAATTCGTCCGGCGCCCCCTGACACGGTGGTGATCCTCAGCGGCGCCGAGGACAGCAGCTTTCACAACACCGCCAAGCGTTACGCCAAAATTATCAGCACCCATGGCATTCGAGTGAAGGTCGTGGTGACGGATGGCTCGGCAGAAAATCTACAGCGCCTACTGGACAAAAAACAAGTCGCCGATGTCGGACTGGTGCAGACGGGTCTGGCCGAAGCCGAGGAATCACAGGGGCTTGTTTCGCTAGGCACGATGTATGTGCAGCCCTTTCTGGTGTTCTACCGCGATCGCAATACGCTGGACCGTCTTACGCAGCTCAAAGGCCGGCGAGTCGCGATTGGTCCCGACGGCAGTGGCACTCGAATGCTTGCGTTGAAAATGCTCGAAGAAAACGACATGAGCGCCACCGACACGCGTTTGCTAGATCTTGATGGCGATGATGCGATTGCGGCCCTGCTAGGAAAAAAAGCAGACGCTATTTTTCTGACCGGTGAACAGGTTCGCGGTCGTAAAGTTCGCGAACTCATGCGTGAACCTGGCGTGAAGCTCATGAGCCTGCGGCAGGCCGATGGCTACTTGCGTCGCTTGCGCTACCTTTCACGTCTGGAGGCGCCTGAGGGCAGCTTCGATCTGGCGCTTAATCTGCCTAGCAAGGACACCGCATTGGTAGGTACCCCAGTCGAGCTGATTGCAAGAGAGCGGCTGCATCCGGCGATTTCGGATTTGCTGATTGCAGCCGCGCGCGAAGTGCATGGCAAGCCGGGCATGTACCGCAAAGCAGGTGAATTCCCAGCGCCAATAGAACATGAGATTGCCATCAGCGAAGAAGCACGTCGCTACTACACGTCTGGCGCACCCTTCCTCTACAAGCGTCTGCCATTCTGGTTGGCGAGTCTGGTGGACAGGATTCTGCTCGTTGTGGTGCCGCTCTTGATCGTGATCGTGCCACTGTCCCGACTCATTGCGCCACTGTACCGCTGGCGAGTGCGCTCACGCATTTATCGCTGGTATGGCAGCTTGATGAAAATAGAACGCGACATGAGAGAAAATCTCACCGCAGAACAGCTCGACATTATTGGCAACCAGCTGGCCGAGATTGAGGCATCAGTGAATAGTTTGCAGCCGCCGCTGGCATTCGCGGATCAGCTGTATGTGCTGCGAGAGCACATCGCACTGGTACAAGGACAGTTCAGTGCAATAGTAAAACAGGCCGCATAAGAAGCGGCCTGCTTGGGATCACTTGCGCTTATTCATGCGCTCGATGTTTGCACGATTGAATTGATTGAGAATCATGAAGCCTGCACCCACCACCCAAATGATCAACAAAATCTGCCACGTTTTCATATGCCTCTCCCATTTCAGTTAAAACAATCGGACCCGATGAAATTCGGATCTTCACAAAGAATGCCTGTCACCTGCCACGTCAGATCAATGCCTAGGCCCGATACAGCCAAAACGCCGGCGACAGACACGCAGCTCAAGTCCGAGTAACAGGCTATTAGTGCAAAGCAGGCCAGACTGACCGTCAAGACTGCGTATTATTGCCCAAATTCTAGAAAGAAGATTTTCCTCGTATCAACGGCCCCATGATCGCCAGAGTCAGCAGCAACAACAGCAGCTCGAGGCTGTAAACACTCATGTATCCGAAGGCAGGGCCACCCACCGCAGCGGCGACATCCCGGAGAATTCCACCCAAAGCGACGGCCACCCCCGCGCCGGACGCCTGCACTGCGCCCCAAGCGCCCAGCGCGAGGCCACTCTCGCACTTGGGCGCAAGATTCATCGTGGCCGTCAGCGTGCCGTGGCCGAACAGTCCGGCTCCCAATCCAATCAAGAGTGTTCCGAGTGCGAACAAGGCCGGCATTTGTAAGGGTGCAGAAAAAATAACTAGCAGAAAGGCCGGCAACCCCGTCGCCGCGCCAACGGCTGCCAGCCTGAGAGGATCCGCGCCTCGGCTCAGAACGCGTGAGGCGAATCCGAATCCCAGCAAACCGCCGACGGCCAGTGCCGCAGTCAGGGAGGTGGTCGCGCCCACGCTCAGGCCGAGAATCTCGCCACCGTAAGGCTCCAACAGCACGTCCTCCATGGTGAATGCCATCGTCCCCAGACCGATAGCCACCAAGCGGCGAACGGCATACTGGCCCTCACAAAAATGCTGCCAGGACATCCTGAAATTCGGTGCCACTGCAGGGGCGCCAGCGCGATTGCGACTGCGAGGCTCCTGTTTCCAAATCGCGGTAACGTTCAGCACTATCGTTAGAACAGCGGCTCCCTGAATAACGCGAATCAAACGTAAGGGACTGAAATCGGCAAGCGCTGCACCAAAAATAATGGCGCTGACGATCATGCCCAGCAACAGCATCACATACATAAGCCCCACAACTTTGGGCCTAGACTCTGGCGTTGCCAGATCCGTCGCCAGCGCCAGTCCGACTGTCTGGATTGTGTGCAAGCCAGCGCCGACCAGCAGGAAAGCAATCCCCGCGGCCATGTGGCCTACCCAGGCGGGCACATTCGACGCGTTGCCCATGCCGGACAGCACCAGCAGCGCAAACGGCATGATGGCCAGCCCGCCAAACTGCACCATCGTACCCATCCACAAATAAGGCACACGACGCCAGCCTAACGCGGAACGATGATGATCCGAGCGAAAACCAATGATCGCGCGGAAAGGCGCAAAGATCAGTGGCAATGCAATCATGATGCCGACCAGTGATGCTGGCACCTTGAGCTCGACGATCATCACACGAGTCAGAGTGCCGATCATCAGTACCAGGGCCATGCCAACCGATACCTGAAACAGCGATAGCCTCAAGAGACGCGAGAGCGGAAGGTCCGGTGTCGCGGCGTCCGCAAAGGGGAGAAATTTGGAGCCAATTCTGGCCCAGCTACGTCGAATTTCCTGTTGAAGGGGAGGAGTCTGCATGTCGTTCTCGACGTTTCCCGACGCCAGTTATCCGTTCAGGAAGTGGGTTCGGCCATGGTTCGGAACCTGCAGGTCCCGAACCATGAATCCCGAACAAAACTACTTTCGTGCAGGATCTTTTGCAACCAGCATCGCCACAGGTTGTACCGTGTCAGACTGGATTGCCGATACCTGCGCTGCACTGCCGTTGAGGAATTTCTTCACCCAAGTTGTGTTCAGTGTCAGTGACAGATGCACCAGAAACGAACCAACAGCGACGGCGCCGATGATGATGGGAATACCCACCGAAGGCTTAACGACACACCACATTTTTCCGTAGATCATCTTGAGTTCTCCTGAAAATTAGTGAAGCCAAGGTGAATAGATGTACGCGAGCAGATGGGCGAATGCGGCAATCATCCCGAACAGCTGCGTCCCTTGGATCAGATGGCGATGAATCTCTTCAGACTCTGCCTCTGTCAGGCCAGTAGGCCAAACCTTGTCTCTATCAGACATATCAATACTCCTTAGAAAAACACCCGTAAACCTGCCGGACCCGCCTGCAGGCGCCCCGCATCCCCTGAAGCCTGACGCGGTATTGAGCAACCAAATGTGTAAATAAGT
>CAMBJI010000117.1 GCA_945867725.1 Bordetella parapertussis | reverse complement strand
CGTTTGCAGTGCCCAAACCGAGTGATCGTTCTGCGCTCCATGTATGAAAACGGCGGTGGGTAAACCGGCATCAAAGGGTTTGCCGCCGGTGTAAGCATAAGCTCGATGGCCATTGATGATTTGTTCCATGAATTACGCTCCCTTCTGCGATGCTTTGAGTCCGCGCTTGAGATCGTCGATCAGATCATCGGCATCTTCCAATCCGACGGACAGTCGCATCGTGCCTTCGCGTATGCCAGATGCTTCGAGTTGTTCGGTCGGTACGCGGAAGTGGGTGGTGGATGCCGGATGAATCACCAGCGATTTCGCATCACCCACATTGGCCAGATGGGAGAACACCGAGAGCGATTCCACAAAGCGTCGTCCGGCGGCGCGGTCACCTTTGAGCGTGAACGAAAACACGGCGCCACAACCGCGAGGCAGTAATTTTTTAGCGAGTTGATAGTCGGGATGTTCAGGTAGTTCCGGATATGACACGGATTCGACAGCGGGATGGGCGACCAGGAATTCGACGATCTTGCGGGTATTACTGACATGTCGGTCCATGCGCAAACTTAGCGTTTCTATCCCTTGCAGTATGGTGAACGCATTGTAGGGACTCATCACTGCGCCGAAGTCGCGCAAGCCTTCGCGTCGTGCGCGCAGCGAGAAGGGAGCTACTGTGGATTCTTCGGCGAAGACCATGCCATGGAATCCATCATACGGTTCGCAGAGTTCGGCAAAACGGCCAGTTTTCTCGTAGGCAGCTTGCCAATTGAAGGTACCACCATCAACCAGCAGACCACCGACCGCCGTACCGTGCCCACAAAGGAATTTCGTCGCTGAGTGAAATACCAGATCAGCGCCATGATCAAACGGGCGTAGCAGGTAAGGTGTCGTGAAGGTCGAATCCACCATCAGTGGCAAGTGATGTTCATGCGCAATCGCAGAAACCGTATCAATATCAAGGACATCCAATCCGGGGTTACCCAGGGTTTCTGCAAACAGTACCTTGGTGTTGGGACGTATGTTGCTGCGCCAGGCATCCATGTCGCGTGGGTCAATGAAGGTGGTTTCAATGCCGAAGCGCTTCATGGTGTAACCGAGCAGATTTTGTGATCCGCCATACAGCGCACGTGATGCGAGCACATGCGAACCAGCGCCAGCAATCGTCGCCAGACCCAGATGCAAAGCCGCCTGACCGCTGGCCACGGCAATACCTGCGACGCCACCTTCGAGAGCAGCAATACGTTCTTCCAGTACCGCATTGGTCGGGTTGGATATTCGCGAATACACATGACCCGAGCGTTCCATGTTGAACAGGGACGCTGCGTGATCGGAATCCTTGAATACGAACGAGGTGGACAGATAAATCGGCGTTGCGCGGGCACCGGTAGTGGGATCAGGTGCGCTGCCTGCGTGCAGCGACAGTGTGTCGAAACCGGGATATTTGGGGTCGCTCATAGGGATACCAAAACAAGGTTGATCGGGAGCAAGCGCAGATTATAGGCCGGACGGCTGCTCTGACCATTTGGAATCTGGCTTTTTTCCGAACGCTGAGCTACATTGACCCCCGAGCTAATGATAAAAATTACGCAGGAGACGTTCAATGAAGGTGTCTGAAATACTTGAGGTCAAAGGCAATATTCTTTATACGGTGCCACCGGAAACCGGTTTGCTCGATGCGATCAATTTAATGACCGAGAAAGATATCGGATCACTGGTCGTCATGAATCAAGGATTATTGGTCGGCCTGCTCAGTTTTCGTGAGGTCATGCGGGCAGTGCATGCGAACCAGGGATCGGTGGGGCAGGGTACGGTCGGTGAGCACATGGCGCGTGATGTACTGACTATGTCACCTGATACGGATGTCAATGATATTCGGCGCTTAATGCTGGAACGCCATGCGCGCTATGTGCCAGTCATGGATGGGAAGGTGCTGCTGGGCGTGATGTCTTTTTATGATGTAGCCAAGTCGGTGCTTGAGGCGCAGAATTTTGAGAATACGCTACTCAAGGCCTACATCCGCGACTGGCCTGCCGAAAACAATACCGAGGGCGTGCAGTAGTGGCCAATCAGTTTGCGTTGCTGCGACAGCGGCGTTTCGCCCCTTTTTTCGGCGCCCAGTTCCTGGGAGCGTTTAACGATAATCTCTTTAAGACCGCACTGGTCACCGTGATCACCTTCGATGCCTTGCACTGGACGACGATCAGTGCAGGGTTGTTGAATAATCTCATTGCCGGATTGTTCATTCTGCCCTTTTTACTCCTTTCTGCTACCGCGGGTCAGATCGCAGACAAGTTCGACAAGACGAAGCTGATGCGCCTCGTCAAGTTGATGGAAATAGCGATCATGGCCGTGGCCGCTATCGGCTGGTATACGCATTCGCTTTGGTTGCTGGTGGCGGCGGTCGTGGGTATGGGTGCGCATTCCACACTGTTTGGCCCCGTCAAGCATGCGTATCTGCCGCAGCATCTGCAGCAGAATGAACTGATCGGCGGTAATGGCATGGTGCAGATGGGTACTTTTGTTGGCATCCTGATCGGGCAGTTGTCGGGTGCTGCGATGGTGGCTTTTGCGAACAATGGAGATTTCGATCTGATCGCCGGTACCTGCATTGCGGTGGCGGTGCTGGGATGGCTATGCACGCTGGCGGTGCCATCGAGTGCAGCGGCAGATCCGAATCTTGTGGTGGCACGCAACCCCTTCGCCGAGATGATGCGTAACCTCAGATTTTCTGCGCGCAATCGTGAGGTATTCATCGCGATGCTCGCCAATTCCTGGTTTTGGTTTTATGGTGCGATGCTACTGGCGCAGTTTCCTGTTTTTGCGCGCGATGTATTGCACGGTGCCCCCGAGATTTTTGCGATTCTTCTGACCGCATTTTCGCTGGGTATCGGTGCCGGCTCGCTATGGTGCGAGCGTCTGTCGGGTCGTCAAATTCATCTGGGTCTGGTGCCGCTGGGTGCAATAGGACTCACCTTGTTTGGCATTGATCTTTATTGGGCCAGTACAGCGCCTATGCCGTCGCTACTCATCGCAAAACAGCTGATCGGTGGTGCGCAATTTCGCGTGCTGGCCGATTGTTTCTTGCTGGGCCTGAGCGGTGGTATTTATGTGGTGCCGCTGTTTGCGCTGATACAGACCCGCGCCGAGCGATCGCATCTGTCGCGAACCATCGGTGGCATGAATATTCTGAATGCGCTGTTTATGGTCGTTGCCGCACTGACAGCGATGGTGCTGCTCACGGCTGGCTTGTCCGTGCCGGAGATTTTCCTGTTCACGGCGCTGCTCAATCTCGCGATTCTGCTATTGCTGTGCCTGATACAGCCCGAATATCCGCGGGCCTTGCGCTCCTGGCTCTTGGGGTTATGGCGCAGGCGCGCGCTGGTAGAATGACGCCTTTCGCATCCTTCCCGTCCCCGACATGTCCGGCAATACCATTGGCAAGCTCTTTTGCGTTACCACTTTCGGCGAATCACACGGTCCGGCGATCGGCTGTGTGATTGATGGCTGCCCACCGGGCATGCCACTCTCGGAAGCGGATATTCAGCCTGAGCTGGATCGCCGCAAGCCCGGTACCTCGCGTCACGTCACGCAGCGCAAAGAGTCCGATACGGTTGAAATTCTGTCGGGTGTCTACGAAGGCAAGACCACCGGCACACCGATCGCTTTACTGATTCGTAATGAAGACCAGCGCAGCCAGGATTACGGCAATATCGTCGATCGATTCCGGCCCGGCCATGCGGACTACACGTATTGGAATAAGTACGGCATTCGCGACCCGCGCGGTGGTGGTCGCTCGTCAGCTCGTCTGACTGCGCCCGTCGTCGGTGCAGCTGCCGTGGCACGCAAATGGTTGCATGCCCAGTATGGTCTGACGCTTCGTGGTTGCATGAGCCAGCTAGGCGATATCGCGATTCCTTTTGTCGCGTGGGATCATGTCAGTGAGAACCCATTTTTCGCGGCCAACGCCGACATCATTCCCGAACTTGAGACGTACATGGACAGCTTGCGCAAGGCGGGCGATTCCTGCGGCGCGCGCATTGAGGTCGTTGCGCAAAACGTGCCGGTCGGTTTGGGCGAGCCGCTGTTTGACAAGCTGGATGCCGACATTGCGTATGCAATGATGGGTATCAATGCGGTCAAGGGTGTGGAGATAGGCGCCGGCTTTCGTTCAGTGGCGCACAAAGGCTCCGAGCACGGCGATGAAATCACACCGCAAGGCTTCGTTGGCAACAACGCGGGTGGTGTTCTGGGCGGTATCTCGTCGGGGCAAGACATCACCGTATCGATTGCGATCAAACCTACCTCCAGCATACGCACGCCACGTCGTTCGATTGACCGCGATGGCCAGCCGGTCATGGTGGAGACCTTTGGTCGTCATGATCCTTGCGTGGGCATACGCGCAACACCCATCGCCGAAGCCATGCTCGCGCTGGTACTGATGGATCATGCATTACGTCACCGGGCGCAGTGCGGTGATGTGAACATCAGCGGAAACTGAAACGATTTTTTGAGCAGTACTGCTTTTTGTGGTCGCGCTAATGTCATCATGCCGATGAAGGTCGCTTTAGTATCGCGGTCCCGGCCCTAATCTTTCGGCGATCAATCTTCTCTGTCACATTTATCATCTCCCACCCCCTTGCCTTCGACCGCTAAACCCGAGCAATCCCTAAATTTCGCGTTGTTCTTCTTCGCGTACTACGGCTATATCGGCGTTTTTTCCCCTTACGCCAGTTTGTATTTTGCTGATCGTGGTGTATCGGCTGTGCAGATTGGTGTGCTGATGTCGATGATGCAGGTCATGCGTATTTTTGGGCCGAATCTGTGGGGTTGGGTGGCCGATCACACGCGTCGTCGAGTGATGGTCTTGCGGGTGACATCGGCGGCTTCCATGCTGATTTTTTGTGGCATGTTTTGGGGTGAAACTTTTACGTTTTTCTTTGTGCTGATGCTGGCACTAAATTTGTTCACCAGTGCGCAAGGCCCTTTGTCCGAGGCGCTGATGTTGTCATCCATGCGCGGTGATCTCACGCACTACGGTCGTCTGCGACTCTGGGGGTCGGTTGGTTTTATTGTGACCGTGATCGCTGCCGGACAATTGCTGGATTGGCAGGGCATAGGCCTGATGCCCTGGATTGCGCTGGTGTTGTTGGTCATGGTCGCGGCGGTCGCGCTCAATATGCGTGAAGAAACGCCGGTGTCTCGTTCAGAAGATACGCCTTCAGTGCGTCAGTTGCTCAAGCAACGGGAAGTCATTGCGTTTTTCGTCTCTACGTTTCTGATGATCGCGGCGCACGCATCCTTGTATGTCTATTACTCGCTGTATCTATCGCAAATAGGCTATAGCAAGACCGTGATCGGATTGATGTGGTCGCTGGGCGTGGTCGCCGAGATTTTGTTTTTCTATTTTCAGGCGCCGCTGTTTCGCCGGTTTGGCGTAGCGACGTTGATGCTGACCAGCTTGTTGATCGGCGTCGTACGATTTTTGATGATCGGTTTTGGTGCTGAATCCGTGGTAATGCTGCTGATCGCCCAGATACTCCATGCGGCGACCTTTGGCGTTCATCACTCTGCCTCGGTCGCTACCCTGCAGCGTTGGTTCTCCGGACCGCTGCAGGCGCGCGGTCAGGCGCTGTTCATCAGCGTGTCTTATGGACTCGGTGGGTCGCTGGGTGGGTTGCTGCTATCGGCTTGTTGGGATACATTTGGCGCCCGTCTTGTCTACATAATCGCCGCCTTATTCTGTTTTGCTGGCTGGATTGCCGCGGCACTCAGTTATCGTTGGCAAGAACCCTCTGGGAGAGTACGTTGAAAAAAACAGTACGTGCGCTGGCAGGCGTTACCGCATTGACCTTCACGTTGGTTTCATGCCAATCGGTCAAAACCACCAATGCGGGTCTGGTCGGTGTGGATCGCGAGCAGCGCATGGCCGTATCGGCCAAGGCCATCGAAGAAAGTGCGAACAAACAGTACGCACAGCTGATGGCGCAGGCCGATAAAAAGGGTAAGCGCAACAGCGATTCTGCGCAGTACACGCGCGTGCGCGCGATCGCAGACAAGTTGATCCTGCAGGTTCCGGCATTCCGGCAGGATGCGAGTCGGTGGCGGTGGGAGTTCAACCTATTGACCTCGCCCGAGGTCAATGCCTGGTGTATGCCGGGCGGGAAAATCGCCGTCTACACCGGCTTGATTGAAAAACTCAATATCACCGATGATGAGTTGGCCGCGGTGATAGGCCATGAAATTGCGCACGCACTGCGTGAGCATTCGCGCGAGCGCGCGTCCGAGCAGGTGGTCGCCAATGTGGGCATCACGATTCTAGCGACGGTCGCTGGTGTGGGTAGCATCGGGCAGCAGGGTATGGAATACGCTTATCAGGGCTTGCTCGGCTTACCCAATTCCCGCGCACATGAGACCGAGGCTGACCGTATCGGGGTCGAATTAGCGGCGAGAGCGGGCTACGATCCTCGCGCTGCCATCTCTCTTTGGGAAAAAATGGGCGACGTCGGCGGCAAGGAACCGCCGAAGTTCATGTCCACCCACCCCGCGCGCTCAGACCGTGTGCGTGATCTGACGGTGTACTCCGAGCGGGTCATGCCGCTCTACA
>CAMBJI010000116.1 GCA_945867725.1 Bordetella parapertussis | reverse complement strand
TTCGACCGACTTGCGTCAGTACTCGACGAGCTGCTGGGTTTACGGCTTTCGACGGGTGGGGCTTCGTCAAGTTTGACGGTAGAGCAGGCCGACAGCAGCATCATGAGTGCCACAAGTGCGGCTGTGAGTTTGGTGAAACGCATAGTTTTCCTCCTTGGTTTTAAAACAGTTCGGGTGGTACGTTCGTCGCAAAGGCAATAGGTAGCTTTTGATCCTTGCCGGATTGTGGACAAATGTGATTATTTTGTAAACGGTCCCCAGGCTGGTTCCCTGATATTCGATGTTTTTGTACTCAGACTGTACCGCGTAGTGCCATCCGTGGACACCACGGTCAGTGCTCCTTTTCCACCTGAGTTGCTCGAATAAACGATATAGCGACTGTTCGGCGCAAAGCTCGGTGATTCATCATGGGATGCCGTCGACAGCGAGCGCTCCGCGCTCGTCGTCAGGTCGAGCAGGTGAAGTTGGTAGTTTTTACCTCGCCCTGAGATATAGGCTAGCATTCTACCGTCAGCAGACACGGTTGGGCTAATGCTGTAATCACTGCGGAAAGTTACCCTACGTACATCTGTTCCTTCAACGGACATTCGATAAATCTGCGGACTGCCGCCACGATCGCTGGTGAAGTAAATGGTTTGGCCATCGGGCGAGAAGCAGGGCTCGGTATCGATGCCGTTACTCTTGGTCAGTCGCTTGATGTCGGATCCATCGGCGTTAATCAAGTAAATCTGGGTCAGCGCATCACGCGATAACGCAATGGCAATTTTTTTTCCGTCGGGTGACCATGCGGGCGCCGAGTTGTTACCTTTGTAATTTGCGACTGGGATGCGTCGACGGCTATCCAATTCTTGCACGTAGACGATCGGCTTTTTGTTGTCGAAAGAGACATAGGCCAGCTTTTTGCCATCCGGTGACCAGACCGGCGAAATGATGGGTTCAGTTGAGCGAAAGGGGATGAACAGATTCTCGCCATCAGAATCCGTAACTTCTAATCGGTATTCCGAACCCGATTTAGCGACATAGGCAATGCGAGTCGAAAAAGTGCCACGCACGCCGGTGAGTGCGTTAAACACGTCATCGGCCACACGATGCGCAGCGGTACGCGAAAACTGCGCTTGTGTTTTGATCTCGAGCTGTGAAATGTCGCTGGCTTTCGTGACGTCCCTGAGCCGGTAGCGGATTTCAATGCGCCCATCGGCGCCGCTAATGACGCTCCCGGTCACAACGGCATCGGCGCCGCGCGCTTTCCAAGTGGCGGAATCGAGCGGGGCATTCTCTGGAATGATTTCTTTGCTTTCGATGATGCGAAACAGCCCACTGCGGGCCAGATCGGCGCGGACTATTGCGCTCATGGACTGATCGCCGGGCAGGTCATCGGCGAAATTGGCTACGCTGATAGGGATCTGGTCTGAACCCACACCCGTGACTTCTATTTTGAGCTGTGCCAGAGCGGATGATCCGGTAGCGAGCAAGAACGTCAGCGCGATAAACTGCAAGAAATATTTTTTCATGCGTTCGATTTCATCGAGGTTTCAAAAAGTGCGAGTACGTGAAGTCTCTTGGGCAATCTGCCGGAAACTGACCCGATTTGCGTAGGCCCCTTTCGACTTGTCGGTCAAACGCCAAGTTTTCGGACGGCTGGACCACTTTTACAACGTCTAGCATCCGGCTCGCCGTTAACTGTATGCCGACCGTCACCACGGGGTTGCCAGGCATATCGGGGAAACTGGTGTTGGATTTTACCGTTTTCCCGAGGTAGAGCTCGCAATCAGAGCCGGCTGCGACCATTTTTTTGTCGGCCGTGCCAGCCTCGCCATCCCCGGCTTGGCTCAGTATCCTCTCCAGATCTTCGGCACTGCGGACCTTTTTCGGTTTCTCAGCGGCTTGTTCCTGTTTACGTCTCTGCTCTTCGGCCGCCGCGGCATCCTGTTTGCGCTTCAGTTCTTCGTCGAGTTTTTTCTTGTCTTTCTGTGCCTGCTCTTCTTTTTGACGCTTTTGCTCTTCAGCGATTTGTTTTTTCTCCTGCTCTTCGCGTTTTTGTTTTTCTTCAGCCAGTTTTTCTTCGACCAGCCTTTCCCTTTCCTTTTCCTGCTTGCGTTTTTTATCCTGCTCGAGCGCAATATCAGGATCGGCTAGCTTGGCCTTGGGTGGTTCCGGTGCGACTTCGGGTACGGGTGGCTTGGTTTCCGGCACGGGCTTCGGTGGTTCGGGCACAGGCTCTGGCTCAGGAGGGGGAGGCGCAGCGTCGCGCGACTTTATGTCCCAGATTTCTGCTTCGACGGTGGTCGGCGTCAGACTTTGCCATGACACACCTACCCACAAGAAGGCGAGCAGCGCGAGGTGCACCAGCAGTGCCAACACCACCGAGCGCCACTGATGTGGCTCGGGCGGAATGGTGCAGGGAATGACCTGCGGGCTCAACGCAGAATCACCGTGCGGAGAGCCCAACGCGCGCGATGCCGGTCTTGTTGGCCTGCGCAATCGTCTGGACCACGTCGTCGTACTTGATGTTTTTATCTGCGGAAATCATCAGGGGCAGATCTGGATGCTTGTCGTGAATTGCCGCCAGTCGTTTCATCAGGTCTTCGCGCTGGCGTGCTTGCTCATAGCCCTTATTATCCGACTGACCATGAATGCCGATGCTGCCCGAACCATCTGCCTTGAGCTCAATTTCAATGTAATCCGTTGGTGGCTGGGTAGAACGTCCCGCTTTAGGCAAGTCGATCGTGCTGGGCGTGGTTAGTGGTGCAACGACCATAAAGATAATCAGAAGCACCAGCATGACATCAATGTAGGGAACGACATTGATGTCGGATTTGAATTTCCGCGTGCGCGTGCTGCGCATACTTGAGGTGGTCATTAGCGGGCCTGACGGGCAAGTACGTTGGAGAATTCTTCGATGAAGCTTTCGAAACGTATCGCCAGACGATCGATGTCATGCGAGTAGCGGTTGTAAGCCACCACTGCTGGAATGGCGGCAAAAAGACCGATGGCAGTCGCAATGAGCGCTTCGGCGATACCCGGCGCCACCGCAGCCAAGGTAGTCTGCTGCAAGTTGCTCAGACCTCGGAAGGAATTCATGATGCCCCAGACCGTGCCGAACAGGCCGACATAAGGCGATACTGAGCCGACCGACGCCAGAAAGGCGAGATGCGTCTCCAGCGCGTCCATTTCACGTTGATAGGCGGCACGCATCGCGCGGCGGGCAGCATCGAGCGGTGCCCCCGGATCGCTGTCCTTGCCTGCTTTGACCGTGTGAGGTTTACGGAACTCCTTCATGCCTGCTTCGAAAATCCGTTCCAGTGCACCGCTTTTACCGCTCTCTCTGCGACGCATCGAGGTGACTTCTGCGTACACCGCATTCAAGTCCACATTCAAAAAAGCTTTTTCGAATTCGTCGGTCTGCGATCGCGCTGTACGTATCGCGGATAACTTTTGAAAAATATAGGTCCAGCTCATTGCTGACACAATCACCAGCAATGCCATTACCGCCTGCACCGGTGCTGATGCGCCAGATATCAGAGTGAAGAAGGAAAGGTCTTGGGTCACTGTCATAGCAGATCTTCGATAGGAAATAAGTCGGCGCCGTGAATGGTTTCAGGGACCGGTGGTGAGCAAGGAGGCATTTGCGTTACTGATTTTTATAAATACGGAGGCAGGAATGCCTGCGGGTCGCAGCGACGTCATGTCCACGCATCCGACGCGGATACTGCCTGAGCAAAGCAGTACGGGGTTGTGGTCGTTCGTGCACCAGGCTTCCTGCGTGAACAGGACCGAAGCACGTCCCAGCTTTTGTATCTCCACGCTGACCTCCAGACGATCATCGAGTTTCGCTGGCGCATGGTAATCGATGGACGTACTTTTTACTACAAACATACATTTTGTTTCACTTGATAGCTGCTGCTGGCCAACGCCCGCAGCGCGCAGCCATTCGGTGCGCGCCCGCTCGAAAAACTTCAGGTAATTGGCATAGAACACGATACCGCCAGCGTCAGTATCTTCGTAATACACCCGCAGTGGCCAGCGAAATGCGCTGCCCATGGGTCAGCCGGTACGCTTGATCGTGAACGGCGAAAAGCCCTGACAGGTCGGCATCATCTCAATGCCGTTGATGTTCACGTGCGGTGGCAGATTGGCCACCCACCATGCCGCGTCAGCCACATCTTCCGGCGTCAGCGCCATGGCGCCCTGATAGACCTTGGCTGCGGCGGCATCGTCGCCCTTGAAGCGGACATTGGAAAACTCGGTGCCGCCCGACATACCGGGCGCGATGTTGGTAGCGCGCACGCCGGTGCCTACCAGATCGGCACGCAGATTCAGCGTGAACTGATCCACGAAGGCTTTGGTCGCACCGTAGACATTGCCACCCGGGTAAGGATAGGCACCGGCCACCGAACCGAGATTAATCACCAGGCCAGAGCCGCGCGTGACCATCCGCGGCAAAACCGCCCGGGTAATGGTAACGAGGCCAGTGCAATTCGTGGCGATCATGGTGTCCCAATCGCTCAGATGCGCTTCGTGCGCCGGCTCCAGTCCCAGCGCCAGCCCGGCGTTATTGATCAGCACGTCAATGTCCTGCCAATCTGCTGGCAGAGAGGCCAGCGCCTGATCAATGGAGGATTTGTCGGTCACATCCAGTGCGACCGGAAGCAGGTTCTTGCCTAATTCTTTTGCCAGCGCGTCAAGGCGTTCAGTACGACGTGCGGCGGCAATGACTCTGTGCCCGGTCTGGACGAATTTGCGTGCCATGGCGGCACCAAAACCAGCACTGGCGCCGGTAATCATTACGATCATGAGAAGGCTCCGAAGATGAGGGGTTGCCAAGGATCTGTGGCTGGGCCGAATTTTAGCTGAAATAGGTGACCGTTTCGGGTGTGTCCTTGATGAAAAACGGTCCGTCTAATAGAATCGAGCCCTATTTTGTTCGGCAAAACCGGCCAAACCCGGTCCGGTCGGGTTGGCTGGTTGACTTATTGTCCTGCGGGCCAGCTTGTCAGACCCTGTGCTTTGGCGCATGTACAGTCCGCGCGCCTCATGGTTCAGCAATAACCCATTCCCCACCTTTTGGAGTGTTTCATGTTTTCGAGAGACCAAACGATTGCCCGCGTCGACCCTGATTTGTGGTCGGCGATTCAGAAAGAAAATCAGCGCCAGCAAGACCATATCGAGCTGATTGCCTCCGAAAACTATGCCTCGCCTGCCGTTATGGAAGCGCAGGGCTCGCAATTAACCAACAAGTACGCGGAAGGTTATCCCGGCAAGCGCTATTACGGCGGCTGTGAATTCGTCGATATCGCCGAGAGTCTGGCGATTGAGCGTCTCAAGCAACTGTACGGCGCGAATTTCGCCAACGTGCAGGCGAACTCAGGTTCGCAAGCCAATCAAGCGGTGTTTCTTGCCTTGCTCAATCCTGGTGACACCATCATGGGCATGTCGCTGGCCGAAGGCGGTCACCTCACGCACGGCATGCATCTGAACATGAGCGGCAAATGGTTCAACGTTGTCAGCTACGGCTTGAACGACAAAGAAGAGATCGACTACGACGCCATGGAGCGCACTGCCCACGAGCACAAACCCAAACTGATCATTGCCGGTGCGTCTGCGTACTCGCTGAAAATTGATTGGGCACGTTTTGCGAAAGTCGCAAAAGATGTGGGCGCGTACTTTTTGGTGGATATGGCGCACTACTCGGGTCTGATTGCCGGTGGTGTCTATCCGAATCCTGTGCCGCATGCAGATGTGGTGACCTCAACCACGCACAAGAGCCTGCGCGGACCACGCGGCGGCATCATTCTGATGAATGACGAAAACATGGCAAAGAAAATCAACAGCGCGATTTTCCCTGGCTTGCAGGGCGGCCCGCTGATGCATGTCATCGCTGGCAAGGCAGTCGCCTTCCATGAAGCACTGCAGCCTTCTTTCAAAATCTATCAGCAGCAAGTCCTCACGAATGCGGACGCACTTGCCAAAGCACTGATCACGCGCGGTCTGCGTATCGTCAGCGGTCGTACCGAGTCGCATGTCATGTTGGTCGATCTGCGCGCCAAGAAAATGACAGGCAAAGAAGCGGAGGCCGTACTCGGCTCTGCCCACATCACCTGCAACAAGAACGGCATCCCCAACGATCCGGAAAAAGCGATGATCACCAGTGGCATACGTTTGGGTTCCCCGGCAATGACCACGCGGGGTTTTGGTGAGGCCGAAGCGACACGCGTGGGTCATCTGATTGCTGATGTCCTTGATAACCCCCATGATGCCGGCAATATTGATTGCGTCAGAGCGGGTGTCAAAGAGCTGACCGATAAATTTCCTGTTTATCAGGCTTAAGTCGATTCGCAGAAAGGAGATTGCCGAATGCATTGTCCTTTCTGCCATCGCGAAGACACCCAGGTCATTGATACGCGAACCTCGGAGGAGGGCGACATCACACGTCGTCGCCGTCGCTGTATTCAATGCGATAAGCGTTTCACGACTTATGAGCGTATCGAGCTTGCGATGCCTGTCATCGTCAAGAAAAATGGCAGCCGTACCGAGTTCGAGTCGTCCAAGCTGCGCGGCAGTCTGATGCTGGCCTTGCGCAAGCGTCCGGTCTCTGCTGATGCGCTGGA
>CAMBJI010000115.1 GCA_945867725.1 Bordetella parapertussis | reverse complement strand
GGTACTGCAGGTACGGTTGCCGCTGCCGTGGCAGCCGCGCGCCTGATGGGACTGACTGCGCAGCAGATGCAGCACGCCATGGGTTCGGCGGGCACACAGGCCGCGGGATTGTGGGAGTTCTTGCGCGATGCGGCCGATTCAAAACAGCTGCATACAGGGAAAGCAGCTGCCGACGGATTACTCGCCGCTTTGTTGGCAGAAAAAGGATTTACTGGTGCCAAGCAAGTGTTGGAGGGTCCGCAAGGTATGGGCGCGGGTATGTCGCGCGATGCCGATCCGGCGCGCCTGACAGACAGGTTGGGTCAGCGCTGGGCAACGAGCGAAACCTCATTCAAGTTTCATGCTTCATGCCGCCACACGCATCCTGCTGCGGATGCTTTGCAACAGGAGATGCGTGAACACAAACTTAAAGCATCGGATATCACCGAAGTGATTACGCATGTGCATCAGGGCGCGATTGATGTATTGGGTCGAGTGGTCGCACCGGAAACCGTGCATCAGGCGAAATTTTCCATGGGTACGGTACTGGGCATCATTGCCTTGCATGACAAAGCCGGTGTATCGGAATTCGAGCGACTGTATCTGGATCCCGCGGTCGCAGATTTTCGTGTGCGCGTGAAAATGGTGCTGGATGAAGAAGTTGATGGCGCATATCCCGAACGCTGGATAGGCAAGGTCACGCTACACACACGCGATGGCCGCGTATTACATGGCAGGGTGGATGAGCCCAAAGGCGATCCTGGCAACACGCTATCGCGACCTGAACTGGAACAAAAGGCACTCGCTCTGGCTGAGTTTGGTGGTGCAGCCACGGAAGCGGAAATACGCGCGGTGTTTGCGACGCTTTGGAATGTGATCGAGCTACCTGTCGTGGGGCGTTTTCTGTAAGCATGGCTGAAGCTGGTGTTGCTGGTGTTGCTGGTGTTGCTGGTGCTGTTGATGCTGGATCAGCCCATCATTAAACGCTCTATAAACAAGCCTAGACCCACCAGCATGACGATCGCGGATAAGACTTGGATCACGCGCTGCGCATAGCTTTGTTTATTCAGCCAGAGCAGTGCGGGCAGTGCGATTAGCACGGCGACCAGCTGACCTGCTTCCACGCCCAGATTGAAATTTAGCAGCGCCCACACCAAACTGTCTTTGGGCAGACCAATCTCCTGCAACACCGATGAAAATCCAAAGCCATGCACCAGCCCGAATAAAAAGCTGATGGTCCAACGACGCGATATCGCGAAGCGTGGAAACAGATTGTCAAACGCCACATAGGCAATCGATAGCGCGATCACGGCTTCGACCAGCGCGGAGGGTAGGCTGACCAGCCCCAGCGCAGCTGCGCCGAGTGTCATGCTGTGCGCGAGCGTGAAAGCAGTGATGATTTTGATGAGCGACTTCAGATTCCCACCGCATAAAATCAGCGCCAGCAAAAAAAGCAAATGATCATAGCCGGTAGCGATATGCTCAACACCCAGCGGGAAAAAGCTCGTAGCACTGGACGGCGCGTGGGACGAGGCGGCAGATAATTGCACAACTGCTTTAGGCGTTGTCGATTAAAACGAATGTGACTGACTACCGCCGTCCCACATAAAGAGCGCAATCACATGATGCGTCGCACCGAGCACCTGATCGAGATGGTCTTCAACACTGATTTGCTGTTTTGCAGTCACGCACTGAAAAATAACAACCAGTTCATTTTTTTGATCGGGAACACAGGGCTTGCCATCGGCAGTCACTTGCAGATGCTGTCGTAGCAGTACAGGAAGCTTGTTTTGGTCTGCAGAGGATGCTGAGGTAGGAGTGTAGGTATAGCGAATGCTGGCATCAGAGAGCGTTACGCTAGCAAAGCCAGTGGCATCACCGGCGTGGGCGTGCACCGACGAAGGGATTGCGGCTGCTGCGCATATGCATAGCCACAGCGACAGCCACAGCCCTAGCGGGCGCAGCAAGCACTGCATCACGGTTTTGTGGCGCCTGCGATCTTGACCGCGTCAATCAGCGCCAGCAGGTTTTTGATGTGGAAATCTGGAATCGTCACGATCTCGGCCGCGCCGACCGGGAGAACATAGCGACTCACGCGATCGATGGCGATGGTACCCACCGCATAGCGCGCCAGTGGTTCATCTGTTTTGGGCAGATAGACCAGAATGAATACATCGGGGCGTGTAACGCCATATTCATCTTCGCCGGCTTTGATTGCAATTTTTTGTTCGCGTTGCACTCGACCGAAAGCGATCATTGCCTTTTCAATCAGTGCGGCCATTTGCGGATCGGTGCTGTGGCCGTGTTCGGCTTTGCTCGCGTCGTGCACACCATGGTAAAACCAGCGGCCTTCTGCATCACGTTCAAAGCGATGCATGCTGCCTTTAACCATGATTTCTATAGCACCTAGTTTTTCCATCGGCGCTGGCAACAGCCAAGGCACCACGCGCTGAGTGGATACCCCCAGTTGTTCGCTGCGCTGACGCTCGCCGATGAAAATCACCACGGCCAGAGCCAGCAGGACGCCCCAGATGATGATGAGCCGCTTGCTGCCGGATTTCATCGACGTCTCCACCAGACCGCGACACCGACGGCGGCCATCAGCAGGGGTATCAAAATGATGGACAAAATAAAGGTGCCCTTCATCTGCGTATTCGTCATGCTCACATAGGGTAGGTCATAGGTACGCGGTTCCAGACCAATCAGATTTTCACGTGATGCGAGGAAGTTGACGGCATTCAGGAATAGCGCTCCGTTACCCAGCACGTGATAAAACGAGTTGGTTGCGAAATCGGAATCTCCCGACACCACGATCCGTGCTTCTTTGCGCGCGATAATTTTTTCTGGCGCTGCTGCTTTGGCATTCGCGTTCTCTTCGCCACGCAAGCGCTTGAGCAGTGTTTCGCCTGACTCTACCGTTTTCGGATTGATGCGCGCGGTGGCCATCAGCGTTTGCGGACCATAGCCATTCTTGCCGGACTTGTAGTCAATACGCATCTTGTCGGCATTGGCAAAACTCTTCGCTGATGAATTGACCAGCTGCCGAACCTGAACACCGGGCACGGGCGCTTTTGTGGGCATCAGCGGTCGCACACCTGGGAAGAAAGACAGCGGCAGTTTGCTGGTGATCTCGTGGCGGTTGTAATCAGTGACGGCAGGTGTGGATGGATCAGCCCAAAAATGGCTGGCCTCATCGATCACCATGCCTTGACCGAGCTCGATACCAAATCTTCGAATCACCGTTTCGAGACCGCTCTTGACGAAGGGATCGATCATGAACATCGCATTGCCGCCCTCATCAAGATAGCGATCAATGCTGCGCAATTCTGCGTCCAGCAATGGTGACTGTGGCCCTGCAACGATCAGAACCGCACAGCGGGACAGTTCGGCATCGGCCTTGAGTAGAGAGACTTTCTCGACGACATAATTCATCGCCTCCAGACCGCCGCGGGCCTTGGCCATGCCATGACGCTCATGCTGAACGAATTTCGTCTCTACGCCATGCGAGTGCCCGGCATCACCTTCCATATGGTCATGCGACTCCAAGCTAAACGGATCGGGTTCCCCATGACCGTCAACGAAGCAGGCAATTTGCTGTTTGGCTTGGGTGATGCGCAAGATGCCATTGGCAATATCGGTTTCGGCTGGGCCGTTGACGGTTAGCTTGCGACCTTCGCTTTCAAATAAGGCCGTTCCCGCAAACTCGACACCGCGCAACTTGGCTTGCGCCGGATTGATCATGGGATCAAAAAACTCGACGGTGATTTTGTCGTTCTGGGCTGCGAATAATTCATACAACTCCACGGTCTCGCGCATGCCACGATCATGGAAAAACGTGATCTGCACAGGCTTGTCGATGGACTGCATCATTTTCACTGTTTGCGGTGAAAGCGAATACTCGCGATTGGCCGTCAGGTCCAGTCGCAATGGATGCAGGGCAGTGAGCCAGGCAGCCGCTACCAGGATGCCGATCAATCCAACGGTGGTGAGGAGTAGTTCACGCCGACTTTGTTTGAATAACTGTCCTATATCGTCGCGTAATGAGAAGAGCGCAAAGCCCGACAGCAGCACGCCAGTCAGCAGCAAGAGATTCGATACCAATTGAGAATTGACAGACAGCGAGCTGGCGATCAGTGATGCAGCCAGCAGCATCAGCCCCGCGATCAGGACCAGTCCGGAACGAAATGAATTCATGTCAGCGACGCCATTGCAAATAACTGTTGTTCAGGGTGAGCGCGATAGCGGCCACGGCAAGGAAATACACGATCGCTTCCGATCGCAGCAGGCCATGAATGAAATCGGCGTAGTGCAGCGCGAAGGACAAATGCGAGAACAGGTCGCGTAGCAACAGCGATGATTGCAGGCTTTGCAGATGACCGACAAACCAGAAACCTAGCAGCGTGGGAATCGTAATCAGCGCAGCGATAATTTGATTTTCTGTGAGCGCAGAAAAAAACTGGCCAATACTGATGCAGGCCATGCCCAACAGGATGAAGCCGATATAACCCGCAAGAATATTCAGGGTCTGCGGATTGCCATAAAGGTAGAGTGGTATCAGATTGATGCAGGACGCTGCAGTCATCAATACCAGCATGCTGACGGCGCCCAGATATTTGCCGAGTACGACTTGCCAGGTACGCAGCGGCAGCGTCATCAAAAGCTCCATCGTGCGGCCGTTATACTCGGCAGAGAACAAACGCATGGTCAGCACTGGGCTAAGCGTGATCAGCAGAATACCCATGTTCTGCAGCGTCTGATCCATCGTGCCCACGCCAGTCAGGAAGATGTTGTACGTGAAAAAATAGCCGGTACCGAGCAGGAATACCGCAATCACGAAATACGCAATCGGCGAACGGAAATAGGTGAGCATTTCCTTGTCATACACGGCCTTAAGGCCGATCCACGCATTCATGCTGATGCTCCGCTGCTGTGTTCGTTCGTGTTGGTGTGGCCTATGTAGCGCAGGAACACATTTTCTAGAGGCGGTTGCTGGCGCTCGAGTCGGAATAGTTCGCCGCACGTGATTACCGCGCGCGCGATGCGAGATTCGACTTGTTCTTGTGCGTCGACCTGGCAATCAATGCTGTAGAGCCCAGCGCGAGAAGCGACAGGGCGCACGCTAACTGCAGTGACGCCATCGGTATCGGAAAGCGCGCGCTTGAGTTGATCCGGGTCGCCTGAAGCTTCCAGTATCACTGAGCTCGTTTCCTCTGCCGCACGCTGCAGACCTTGTGGCGAACCCGTCGCAAGAATGCGACCGTGATTAATGATGGCGACTCGCTGACAAATCAGCGTGACTTCCGGAAGAATATGCGTTGAGAGCAGTACTGCGTGATCCTTACCAACTTCACGAATGACTTCTCGTGTTTCTTGGATTTGTCCCGGGTCGAGGCCTGCGGTTGGTTCGTCAAGCAGCAGCACGTCGGGGTTACCCAGCAATGCCTGCGCAAGTCCCACTCGCTGGCGAAAACCTTTGGATAGTTTGTAAATTTCCTTGCGCGTGACGGTCTCTAGGCGGCAGGCGTGGATGACACGCTCGAGCTGCGATGTGCGCTGCGCTGCGGGTATGTGCTTGGCGCGCGCGACGAAGGTCAGGTAATCAGTGACGTCCAGCACGTCATACAGAGGAGGCTGCTCGGGCAGGTAGCCGATGTGCTCGGCGGCCAGCTGGTTGTCCGTTGCCATGTCAAAGCCCGCAACGCGCACGGTGCCACTAGTGGCTGCTGTAAAACCGGCAATCATGCGCATGGTGGTGGTCTTGCCTGCGCCATTGGGGCCGAGGAAGCCGACGATTTCGCCTTTTTTTACATTGAACGAAATGTCGTGAAGTATGGTTTTCGATCCATACCGCTTGGTGACGTGCTCAATGTCAATCATGAATGCTCACAGATTCCGTTTTGCCTTTTTGATCAAAGGCGGGTGACTTGTTCTAAAGGCCACTGAATTAACTGCCCGTAAAAAAGCCCCCATCTTGGGGGCTTTTTTACAGAGCATGATACGACTTACTTGTGCCAGCGGTCGCCCATTTTGCCGAACTGAGCTGCGTCATGCGACATCAGAATTTGTGCGCCTTCGAGGTCACGCATCATCTTGATCTTGGTGACCGAGTCGATGTATGCCTGCTGGCTGAAATTCAGGCCGGCAACGTAGCCGTCCAGATTTTCTTGCATCCAAACAGCATCTTGAGTAATCACGACACTGCCGGTCTTTGGCAGCTTGACCTTCATCGACTGGTGACCAATGGTGTGACCAGGTGTCGGGAAAATCTTCACGGTGCCGTCGCCGAACAGGTCGAGTTCGCCATCAATTTCGTAGTAAGTGTAATCACGTGCCGCAGCGAGGTCGCCCAAAACGAAAGAACCGTTCACAGCGCGGCCCTGAAACTTCTCTGGCCACCAGCCCTGATACAGCTCTTTCTTCTGCAGAATGTGAATAGCTTTAGGGAACATGCCGATGTTGCCAGCGTGGTCCAGGTGCGTATGCGAAGTCACCACCACTTTGACGTCGTCAGTCGAGATGCCAAGCTTCTTGAGCTGCATGTCGATCACATCGGAACGCTTCTGGCTAGGCTTCAGGAAATCGCAAGAACCGGCTGCCCAGTAAGCTTTGCAATTCTCAGCGCTGTCGGAAATCGC
>CAMBJI010000114.1 GCA_945867725.1 Bordetella parapertussis | reverse complement strand
TTCATCATAACGACCCAGGATGATGTAGTCGATGAATTCGGGGCTGCGTACCAGGTTGGTGACGCGCATACCCTTGTCGGTGGCCATGCTGAGCCCGAGATGCTGCTCGGCGACGGGATTGCACCACTCGAGGAAAAGCACGTCATCCATGATGACCACGCCATCCGGCAGCTGGCTCATCGCCTGGCGAAAGCGCGACAGCCACTCAGCCAGCTCGTTGCGACTGCGCTCGTCATCACGACGCAACCGGTACAGCTTGGCAAAGATCTCTGTCCAGGATCCCCAGCCATCGCCCAGACGAACTTCCTCAGGCCTGTCCAGCCAGAGTGACAGCTGGTACATGTACCGCAGCTGCATGATCACCAGTAGCGTGAGCACAGCAAAGGAGATGGCAAGCCCGATGGTCAAATTCCACAAGTACCAGCCGGCCAGCCCGGCACCCCAGACCAGCATGAAGCGAACGAGTACCGGAATCCAAAACAGCGAGCTAGGGGTCATGCAAAAGTGGAATTATCTTTCGGAAAGCATGTAGCCTACACTACGAACGGTCTTGATGAGGAAATCGGCCCGACCGAGGGCCTTGCGCAAGCGCAGAATATGGACATCCACGGTTCTTTCTTCCAGAACAGCATGGTCGCCCCAGACTTTGTCCAACAGCTGGCCACGCGTGAACACACGCTCGGGATGCGCGATCAGAAACCTGAGCAGCTTGAATTCAGCGTGGCCAATTTCAACAGGCTCTTCGTCAATGCTGACCCGACAACTGACCGGATCAACCGTCAGCGGCCCTGCCTTCATCGCCAGCTCTGCATGCTCCGGCATTTTGCGACGTATGAGGGCTTTGATACGCGCAGTGAGTTCGCGCGGAGAAAAAGGTTTGGTGATGTAATCATCGGCGCCCTGATCGAGCCCAGCGACCTTGTCCTCTTCCATGCTTTTTGCGGTCAGCATAATCACGGGCAGGGTGTTGAAATTACGATCACCTCGGATACGGGACAATAATTTCAGCCCGGACTGATCCGGCAACATCCAGTCAAGGAGTATTAGCTGAGGCCGTTTATTCTGAAGATAAGCCCAAGCATCTGCCGTGTTGTGCACCGCATCTACTGCCCAACCAGCCCCCTTCAAAGCAAAGGAGACCAACTCGACAATAGCAAGCTCGTCTTCAACGATCAGTATCGTGGGTTCGGTGATGGCCATAACCTCAGTAACTTGCCATGCGCGACAGACTAGAGCGCAGCTTGCTGCGAAGCCGCATAATCGGTGTGGCGAATATCCTTGCCTTCCACGATGTAGATCACGTACTCGGCAATATTTTTGGCATGATCACCAATACGCTCAATGGCCTTGGCGACCCACAGCGTATCGAGTGAAGCAGAGATGGTACGTGCATCTTCCATCATGAAGGTAACCGCATTACGCATCACAGCGCGATATTCGAGATCGATTTCATCATCACCCAGAATCAAGCGTGTCGCCTGCTTTTCATCCAGACGAGCGAAGGCGTCCAATGCACCATTCAATTGACGACCCGCTGAAGAAGCCATGACGCGCACTGTCTCTTCATGGGCGATCGGTACCGCACCACGCTCATGCAATGCACGCGCAGCCCGCGCGATCTTGGTCGCCTCATCACCGACACGCTCGAGATCCGTGATGATCTTGATCGTAGCCATCACAGTACGTAAGTCATTAGCCGCCGGTTGACGTTTGACGATCAGGTGGCTGCAGGCGTCATCCAGCTGCACTTCAAGCTTATTGACTTCCTCATCGGCCGCGATGATGCGCTCGGCCTCCTTGACATCGACGGTCCGAAAACAAAGCATCGCATCATGAAATTGCTTTTCTACGAGGCCACCCATCTGCAAGACCCGCGAGCGGATTGCCTCAAGGTCAAGCTCGTATTGCCTGGAATAGTGTTCATTTGGCATGGTGGTCTCCGTGACATCAACCGAAACGGCCGGTGATGTAATCCTGCGTTTCTTTTTTACTGGGATTCAGGAAAATCTTGTCGGTCTCACCGAACTCTACCAGTTCTCCCAAATACATATACGCAGTGTAGTCAGAACAGCGCGCGGCTTGCTGCATATTGTGCGTCACGATAGTGATCGTGTAGTCTTCCTTAAGCTCGCTAATAAGCTCTTCGATCTTCACCGTTGATATCGGATCCAGTGCCGATGTGGGCTCGTCCAGCAAGAGTACATCTGGCTTCACGGCCACGGCACGAGCGATGCACAAACGCTGCTGCTGACCACCCGACAGAGACAAGCCACTCTTGTGAAGCTTGTCTTTAACTTCTGTCCAAAGCGCTGCCTTGTTGAGCGCCCATTCCACCCGCTCATCCATCTCGCCGCGGGTCAGGTTTTCATACAGACGAACGCCAAAGGCGATGTTTTCATAGATCGACATTGGAAACGGCGTTGGCTTTTGAAACACCATGCCTATCTTCGCGCGCAATACGTTCACATCCACATCGGCGTCCAGAATATTGCGTCCGCTGTACATGATGACGCCCTCGGCGCGCTGGCCTGGATACAGGTCATACATGCGATTCAGCGTGCGCAGCAGCGTCGACTTGCCGCAGCCGGAAGGACCAATGAAGGCAGTGACTTTTTTCTCGTAGATATCCAGATTAATATCTTTGAGCCCCTGAAACTGCCCGTAAAAAAAGTTCAGGTCTTGAACCTGCAAGGTTGTGGTGAACGAAGTCGTGGTCGACTTCTCTTGCGTGGGTATCGCGAAATTCATTTCGTGCTCCTATCCCTTTTTCTGTCCAGCCGCTGCAATCAGACGCGACAAAATGTTAAGGCCCAATACGCTAAACGTAATCAGCAGCGCACCACCCCAGGCCAGCTCGCGCCAGTTGTCGTAGGGACTCATCGCAAACTGGAAAATCACTACCGGCAGATTGGCCAACGGCGAATTCATGTCAGCACTGAAAAACTGATTGTTCAGCGCGGTGAACAGGAGAGGCGCTGTCTCGCCGGAGATGCGGGCCACCGCAAGTAGTACGCCGGTCAAAACGCCTGCCTTGACAGCGCGCAGGCGCACCATAGTGGCAACTTTCCAACGCGGCGCTCCTAGCGCAAAAGCTGCCTCGCGCAAGCTGTTGGGCACCAAAATAAGCATGTTATCGGTGGTACGCACCACCACTGGGATGGCGATCAGCGCAATCGCAAAGCTACCCGCCCAACCGGAGAAGTGGAGCACATTGGCCACGTAAATCGCATAGATAAACAAACCGATTACGATCGAAGGTGCAGACAACATGACATCGGTGACAAAACGGGTGGTTTGTGCAAAACGGCTTTCCTCGCCGTATTCAGCGAGGTAGATACCGGCGAAAATCCCGATCGGAGTGCTGATCAGCGTAGCTGTTCCAACCATCATCAGACTGCCAACAATAGGATTAAGCAAACCACCACCCGCGCTACCGGGGGCTGGCGTTGTTTTCGTAAAAAAATCCAAATCAAGAGCACCGAAGCCATTGATGACAAGCACCGCCAATATCCAAATAAGGAACATCAGGCCCGTCACCATCGCTGCTACCGATAAAGTGATGCCTATCCTGTGTCTGAGCAAGCGAGCACGATAAATAGGATTGTCAGACTTAAGCACTAGAGCTGGATTCATTTGCCACCCTCCGCTTTACCCATCTTTAGCAACATCAGCTTCGCAGCTGCGAGCACGATGAAAGTGATGACAAACAAAATCAGTCCGAGCGCAAACAGTGATGAGACATGCAATCCTGCCTCGGCTTCAGCAAACTCATTGGCTAGCGTAGAAGCAATGCTGTTACCCGCTGAAAACAGGGACCACGAAAGTTTGTGCGCATTGCCAATCACGAAGGTAATCGCCATGGTTTCACCCAGAGCACGACCCAGCCCCAGCATGACACCACCCACGACACCAACCCGTGTGTAAGGCAGTACGATTTTGCGGACGACTTCCCAGCGTGTGCAACCCAGCGCATAGGCAGATTCCTTCAATACCGCTGGGCAGGTCTCAAACACATCGCGCATAACCGAGGCGATGAAAGGGATGATCATGATCGCCAGTATGATCCCGGCTGTCAGCATGCCGATACCCATCATCGGCCCTTGAAACAATTCGCCAATCACAGGTATTTGACCCAGTGTTGCCTGCAGCAAAGGCTGGACATGATCGGCGAAGAAGGGCGCGAAAACGAACAAGCCCCACATACCGTAAATAATGCTCGGCACACCAGCCAACAACTCAACGGAGGTACCCAACGGGCGCTTCAACCAGGCCGGGCAAATCTCAGTGAGAAACAAGGCGATGCCAAAACTGACCGGAAAAGCCAACAACAGCGCAAGAAAAGATGTGATCAGTGTGCCGGCAATCGCGATCATTGCACCATATTCACTATTGACCGGGTCCCATTCGATACGGGTAACAAAACCCGGGCCAAATTTTTCAAATGCAGGCCAGGCACCGATCACCAGCGAGATCATGATCCCGACCAGAACTAGTAGCACCAGCAGTGCAAAGCTGAATGTGATTTTATGGAAGATAAAATCCTGCCACTTGGCAGAAGATGTCGCGCTGGGCGTGCCTTTGGCGTGAACGGCAGGCGAAACGAAATCGCTCGCCTGGGGCTGTTGAGCACTCATGGGCGTCAGGGCCTCGGGGTACGTGGATGGACGATTTGTATTCACCCGCCAACTGTAACGGGCGAATATGACTTGTATGTTACAAGACCACGCTGCAGCTCAGCCGATTTATTTCAAGAATTGAAAGATTTTAGGGGTGTGTCTGTCTTACTCAGCAGAATGCCCAGCGCATTAGCCACCTTATCAGGTGTTTCGGCGCGGGTAACCCTGGGCCGTGATGCGATGCCATACAACATCTTTTTGATCGGAGCTCATGAATACCCACTCGGCCACTTCAGCCACCGTGCGACCGCAACCCCGGCAAATGTCATCAAAGGTGGTGGAACAGACCGCCACACAGGGTGTATCAGGACGTTCAGAGACAGGTTGCATATTGCCTTAAGGCACTCGGTACCACATTCATTGATCGGCCCTCAAACGATGCGCTGCGCTGGATCGAACAGGCAAGCATCCGGGCTGGCATCGAGCTGCGCGGCTTCTTTAGCGTTACCCACCTTCATTAGCTCGGGCAAAGCCACGCTATTTTTTACCGCCGTCATTTCGGCGAGGATGGAGATGGCAATCTCCGATGGGGTCTTGCTGCCGATATAAATGCCGATAGGACCGTGCAGCTTCTCCAGCTGCGCAGGCGTCAGATCAAAATCCAGCAGTCGCTCGCGACGCTTGGTGTCATTCGAACGCGACCCGATGGCACCCACATAAAACGCCCCAGACTTCAGTGCTTCCATCAGGGCCAGATCATCCAGCTTGGGATCATGCGTGAGCGCGACCACGGCACAGCGGCTGTCCAGACGCATTTCCACCACCAGATCATCGGGCATCGCATGGACCACCTGCACACCGTCCACCGACCAACCGTCACGATACTCTTCGCGTGGATCGCAGACCGTAACGGCGTAATCCATACCCACCGCAATCTGAGCAAGAAAGCGTGACAACTGGCCTGCGCCGATGATCAGCAAACGCCAACGCGGTCCATGAATCGTCGTTAGTGCAGTTTCAGATACTTGGAGGCTCATGCCAGCTTTGGCCGGCCCCAGCGTCACCGCACCACTCTGCAGATCGACGCGGCGCGCGATCAGCTCGCCCTGCGCGAGTCGATCCACCATATCCTTGATCTGACTGTCGGCTTTCAGCGGCTCAATCGCCAGCTGAATCGTGCCACCACAAGGCAAACCAAAACGATGGGCCTCATCTGCCGAGATGCCATAGGTTACGATCTCGGGCTGGGTACGCGTAATGCCGTGCTTACGAACGCGATCGATCATGTCGTCTTCAATGCAACCACCGGACACCGAGCCGACGACATGGCCATCATCGCAAATCGCCAGCGTGGCGCCTTCAGGACGCGGGCTCGAGCCCCAAGTCTTGATGACGGTCACGAGTTCACATTGCTTGCCCGCGGCGATCCATTCCGCACAGGTTTTCAAGACTTCAAGATCAATGCTATCCATGGAGACAGTTCTCGGTAAATCAGTTCAGACTTCAAGACCCTCTATCAAAACGCCGCTCCCGTTATTAGGTCTTGCGGGCGGCATTTTGATAGAGGGCCTAAATAAAAAATGCTCCCCGCCCTTTCAGGCGAGGAGCATTCGCTACAACACTAGTACATCAGGCCGACTTCAGACCTTTGACCAGAGGCATGCTGCGAACACGCTTGCCGGACGCAGCGAAGATCGCGTTACCGACAGCAGCGCCGATCAGCGATGTGGACGGTTCACCCGTGCCACCTGGCTTCTCGCTGCTCTTGACCAAAGTGATGTCGATGACCGGCGACTCGTTTTGACGGAGTACGCGGAAATCGTTGAAGTTGCTCTGGACGATACGGCCTTTTTCGACGGTGTTTTCGCTGTACAGCGCGTGCGACAGACCGTAGATAATGCCGCCCTCGAGCTGCTGCTCGACGATACCAGGGTTAACCATGTGGCCGCAGTCGCAAGCGACCGTGACTTTATGAACCTTGACATCACCGCCGGTAATGGAGACTTCAGCCACTTGCGCCATGTAGGTGCCGTAGCCTTCCATCAGAGCGACGCCGAGTGAGCGGCCTTTGGCCCTCTTCTT
>CAMBJI010000113.1 GCA_945867725.1 Bordetella parapertussis | reverse complement strand
GCGTATGCGACGTGCATGTTGAGCAGCATAGAGCAGCGCCAGCGTCGCGCCCCATGAACCGCCGACCACCATCCACCGTTCAATGCCCAGCCGTTCGCGAATCATCTCGATATCGGCCACCAGTTTTGTACTGTCATTGTTGATGATCTCGCCGTGCGGTTGAGATTGTCCGGCGCCGCGTTGATCAAATAGCACCACGCGCTGTCGCGCAAGGTCAAACCACTCCAGCACCGAGGGTTGCGTACCGCTGCCGGGGCCACCGTGCAAGACCACCGCCGCGGGTGCGTCAGGCTGGCCGTACTGCGCCACAAATAGGGTGTGACCATCACCGGTCGGCAGGTTTTGCTGGTCGAAGGGAGTCGCAGACATGAATTTTTCCGGGCGTGCTTTGGGCTAGAATGACCCCAATAAATAACACAAGAGACCAGTTTCGCCCCAACGCAATTTTCTGAAAAACCTTGCGCGATGCGCGTAAAGCGCTGTTTTCAAAGGGGCGAGAGGAGATGATTATGCCTACCTGCTTTTCCGGCCTGATGATTTCAGCCGATTTTCTATCCCGTTTTCATGCGCAGGCAATGAGCGGTCTTTGCATCAATCGCTTCGATTGCGTTAAAAATTACGCATTCTCCGCTACGCACAACACTTAACAGCACCTCCTGAAAATCATGAAAATTCTTGTTTTAGGTTCTGCTGCGGGCGGTGGTTTCCCGCAATGGAATTGCAATTGCACCAACTGCGCCGGCGTGCGCAAAGGCAGCATCAATGCCAAGGCGCGCACGCAATCATCGATCGCGGTCTCGGCCAATGGCACTGACTGGGTGTTGATCAATGCATCGCCTGACATTCTTTTTCAGTTGCGCTCCAATCCTGCGATGCAGCCTGCGCGCGCCATACGTGATTCAGGCATTGCTGCCGTGATGGTGATGGATGCACAAATTGATCACATCACCGGACTGCTGATGCTGCGCGAGGGGAAAAAGAAACTCAATCTGTATTGCACGGATTCGGTTTGGGATGATCTCAATCACGGACTGCCATTAGCCAAAGTGTTGTCGCACTATTGCGGCGTCGAGCATCATGAAATCGACGGACTGTCCGCAGACAAGACGCGCTTTGCACCGATCGAAGTACCTGGTATTGCGGGCATTCGTTTTCATCCGCTGCCACTGAAGAGTAAAGCGCCACCGTACTCGCCGCATCGTGCCAATCCTCAGCCCGGCGACAACAATGGGCTGCTGATCGAAAACACCGAGACCGGCAAGACTTTGTTCTATGCGCCGGGCCTTGGCGAGATCGAGCCGCATGTATTGGAAGCGATGCAAAAAGCCGATTGCGTACTGGTCGATGGCACCGTTTGGACCGGTGACGAAATGATCACGCTGGGTCTGACGCAAAAGACAGCAGCCGACATGGGTCATCTGCAGTTATCAGGCGCAGGCGGCATGATCGAAGTACTCGATAATGTGGGTCAGCGTCGCAAGATACTCATCCACATCAACAACACCAACCCGATTTTGAACGAAGACTCAGCCGAGCACGCAGCGCTTGCGAAGCACGGTATCGAAGTCGCATTTGATGGCATGGAGATTAACGTATGAACGCACCCACCAAGATGACAGAACAGATGCCCTGGAGCCGCGAAGAGTTTGAAGAAAATTTGCGTGCAAGAGGCAAGAGCTATCACATCAATCATCCGTTCAATGTTCGGATGAACAACGGTGAACTTACGCCAGATCAGATTCGCGGCTGGGTGATTAACCGGTTTTATTATCAGGTCATGATTCCCGTGAAAGATGCAGCCATCATGTCCAACTGCCCCGACCGCGAAACGCGTCGCAAGTGGATAGATCGTATTCATGATCATGATGGTTACGGCGACAAACCCGGTGGTATCGAAGCATGGACGCGCTTGGGTGAAGCTACTGGTATCTCCCGCGAAGACTTGTGGTCGCTGAAAAAAGTCGAGCCCGGTGTGCGATTTGCAGTGGATGCCTACGTCAACTTTGCACGCAGCCGCCCATGGCAAGAGGCGGTTTGTTCTTCGCTCACCGAAATGTTCGCACCCAAGATTCACAAAGATCGTCTGGCCAACTGGCCAACGCACTACGCGTGGGTGAAGGAAGAAGGTCTCGCTTACTTCCGCACCCGTGTCACGCTCGCCGAGCGTGATGTTGAACATGGTCTGGCCGTCACGCTCGAACACTTCACCACGCGTGAGCAGCAGGAGCGCGCGTTAGAAATTCTGCAATTCAAGCTGGATGTCTTGTGGGCGATTTCGGATGCCATCGAAAAAGCCTACCCCTGAGAGATCATGATGAGTGAACTGACTGCAAAGCCAAAACTCGCGCGACTGTTCCGCATGCAATGGGAAGAAGCGCAGGGTGCGTATGTACTGTTGTACCCGGAGGGTATGGTCAAGCTGAATCAAAGCGCTGGTGAAATTCTCAAGCGCTGTGATGGCGAGCGCGATGCGCAGGCCATCATCGACGACATTGAGCAAACGTTCAATGCGACCGGCCTGGAAAAAGATGTACTTGGATTTATTGAAATTGCAACCGAGCGAGGCTGGATTGTCTGAGACCACACCCACCACATCTTCCGCATCAACGACGCAGATTCCGCCACCGCTGTGGTTGCTGGCTGAAATCACTTATAAGTGTCCGCTGCATTGCGTGTTTTGCTACAACCCGCTGAATTATGCGGAGAATCGCAAGGAACTGACGACAGAAGAATGGAAAGATGTACTGCGTCAGGCGCGCAAACTCGGTGCCGCGCAGCTGGGCTTTTCCGGCGGCGAACCGCTGGTGCGCGATGATCTTGAAGAGCTCATCGGCGAAGCGCATCAGCTGGGGTTTTATACCAACCTCATTACCTCCGGTATTGGTCTGACCGAAGAGCGCATCTCTCGCATGAAAGATCTGGGGCTTGATCATATCCAGCTCTCGTTTCAGGATTCGACCAAGGAGATGAATGATTTCCTCTCCAGCACCAAGACCTTCGATCTGAAGAATCGTGTCGCTAAGCTGATCAAGAAATACGATTACCCGATGGTGCTCAACGTCGTTCTGCATCGCTACAACCTAGACCATATCGGCCGCATCATTGAGATGGCCGTGGAGATGGAGGTTGAGTATCTTGAGCTAGCCAACACTCAGTACTACGGCTGGGGCATGGTCAATCGCGATCAGCTAATGCCAACGCGCGAGCAGCTGGTGCGCGCTGAAGCAACAGTGAATGAATATCGCGCGAAACTTGGTAACAAAATCAAATTGCTGTTTGTCGTGCCGGATTATTTCGAAGAACGTCCGAAGGCTTGCATGAATGGCTGGGGTTCGGTGTTTCTTGCAGTCGCTGCAGATGGTTCGGCCTTGCCTTGTCACGCCGCGAAAAGCTTGCCGGGTCTGCAATTCCCCAATGTTACAGAGACACCTCTGAAAGAAATTTGGTATGACAGCGATGCATTCAACCGGTATCGCGGTTATGGCTGGATGAAAGAACCCTGCCGTACCTGTCCTGACAAGGAAAAAGATTTCGGGGGCTGCCGTTGTCAGGCTTATGCGCTGACCGGTGATGCTGAAAATGCGGATCCTGTCTGCAGCAAGTCGGCACAACATGGCGATGTACAGAAAATCGTATTGCAGGCGCAAGCGCCACGCACAGAACAAAAGCCGCTGGTCTATCGTAACGATGCCAACTCCATGCGTTACGCTGCGATACCGATCAAAGAAGAACGAGACAAGGTGTCCTGACAAGATTGACGTTATCCCTGTCGTCAATCGTGTGTGGTACTGCAAGGGCTTAGGCTTGGTCAAAGAGGGGCACACCGAGCTCCTCTTTGATCTGCTACTCAATTGGCAAGATCACGATGGAACTGACATCGTTCACATTCCCCTAGAGAGTGCTGTCATGCATTGCACTCTCTAGCAATCGACTCATTGCCGGAAGTCTCCATTCTTGCCTTGTCTCAGGCGCGGAGACGTCTACCGAACAATCCGTACACTGGTAGCGGTTCGAGATCTTGACGCATGCCAGGCGAACCATTGGCGGCCGGATTGGTTTCTACAACCACTGCCGCCCGCACCGGGTGCTGGAAACAAAAACACCTTCTCAAGCATTTGCATCGGTGGCTCGAAGTGAGGAGATTTTGCCGGTTCATTACATCGTAGTTCCGGAACCCAGACTTCTAAATGGTTACCTAAGGGCGAATTTCCCTTTTGGAGCAGCCATGTACACCAATCTGTCGTCATTTCCCACCCAGTCACCGCTAGCGTCGACCATCGGCACTGACTCAGCGAGAACGTCCCCGCCACCGATCCACCACCAATTATTTGCTGCGACAAACCCTCCCGTCATGCGCAGCAGGGGTGCTCATCATCACGGTCTGCCGGATCAACCCGATCGTGCCGGTATGCGCGAGCGGCGTGAGCAGTCTGGAATGACCGTGAGCCAGCTTCAGCGCAGTCGCGGCGTGGAGCCAGCCAGTAATTCTCACGCCGAGGTGCTGGAAGCCTATGGATACCGCCAACTGGCTCAGTGGGTGTTGGATATGCCTGCCAACGTGATGCATGCGGTGCAAGCGATGAATGAGGCCCTCGGTGATGTGGTGTCATTTCGCATTGGTCCTCCCGGTGCGCAGGCCGCTCCGGCTCGTAGCAACCTACCGTCGGTGGACAACTTCATGAAGAAATTTTCTGAGAATTTCGAGATCAGGCTGAGTCCTGCCGCGCGGAATATAGTCGATATGCGAGGCATGATTATCGTCATCGGCGAGAATCACGTCGATCTATCGATACAAGCATTGGTGAAAGAAGTAATGTTCGAATTTCGCAGGATTCGCGGGGACAGGTTTTTTATGGAGACTGACGACGAGCAATTATGCGAGGAGCGCGTGAAGCTCTACCAGATGCAAGGAAACGACTGCGAGCTATTAGAAAAAAATAGCGTTGCTTTTAAAGAGTTGAATATGCTCAGAGAAATGCAGGGTCACTCCTGGGGTGACTGTATCAGTTATCTGAATGAGCACGTAGTTTCTGCTGGAGAGAATTTGGACGGGAAAAATCAGTTGGCCTACCTTGATTTCATCAACAGGCATGAAAAAAAGTTGCCTGCATCTAGAGTCGCTGCTTACGGTGATCTGCAAAGAAAAGTCCGTGAAATCAATGTGCAGTTCGAGAACGCAGCTGTTAAATCTATGCCCCAGCGTGATCAGCAGATGGCTGATTACGTCCGTAACAGACGAAGCGCAACTGGACTGAATTTCATGATTGTCGGCGCCTCGCACGTGATGGGAATCGCCAAGCACTTGGGGGATCTGCGTTTGATGTTGCTGTTCCCTCGGGTCATGGTCGAGCAGGTACCGGCCAAAAAAAATGAGTTGTGACCCGCCTGCCATCGAGCAGGTCAGCGTGCAAGTCCTCACGCAAAAGGTGTGTCCGGACACCCCGGCGACTTGCAACAGCCTGGCTGCCTTGTTTGATACCGAGAGTTACCGAATTTATTTGCGCGACACACTGAATCCGAACGACCCGATGGACAACTCATTTATCGTGCATGAGCTTGTACACGTGCTGCAGTTCAAAAAATTTGGGCATGATCACTTCAACAGCTGCCGCAAGGTGCTCGACAGCGAGCAGCAGGCTTACTACGTGCAGAATAATTATCTAGGTGAAGAAGGGATCGACTGGCGCGAGGGGTTTTTGCTGCGGTTTATGAAATGCCCGCCGGAGGAGGTGGTGAAGGATGAGCCGGGGCGAGGAGTTGACTGAAGGTGCGGTCGTGGTTTTGTTCGAAAAATTCAGACAGTGTAGCTAGGACTTTTGAAATGGACTTAACAAAGCAAAGTTTGAAAGCGCAAGTGCGGCGTTAAAGATAGTGAGGTAACTCTCGCCAAACCGCGCCTTCATTTCTTTGTGTTCAGAGGGTGGGATAGCCACCCAGCGGTTTGCGAAGTTAATGGCGTCTCTGTTTGGATGGGTCACACTTTCCCCGCGTCCTTGCGCTTGCGCGAATTGTGCAAAAGCAGAAAACTCTTTTTCGACTTTTTCGAGACTTTGAGAGCCGGTTGAAAAAAAATCAAGCGAATAGCTGGTATTCATTTCGCAGATCATCCGCCCCAGATCTTTTAAATTATCCCTTTGATCAGTTAGATCGTCTAAAACCGGAGTATTGCAGGTGTTGGTAATCCGGGTAATGTCCAAGTTGAATTGTTTGACGCTGATTGAGCTGGGAGATTTTTGTGTCGTCGTATCTTTTACGTTTTTCGTCGCCTCGGATCCAGTCCCTTGGCTTTTGACGGAAAACAAGTCGCTCACGTGGGACCAGGCTGACTTCACACTTTTCCCAAAATTGTCTAATTTCCGATTAAATTTTTCTGCTGCCGACTCCGTGAGTTTTGTATAAATGGTGGTATTACCTGAACAGCTGGTGACAAACCGATCATTTTTCCCAAGTCCACGTTGAAAGGTCTTTAGCTCATTTAACGCATCTTGATCGGGCGCTTGATCCCGGTTGATGGTGACGGTGTTTGTGGAAGATATGGGTCGGCTCATGGTCGCAAAATCCAATCAGAGAAAATGGCTTCACTCCAGCGGACGGGCGTTGGAGCGCTAAATTCTGTGGCGGTTTTAGCGAATTTGTTCCGATAAACGCACAAAAATTCGAATAAAAATTTGATTTCGCAAAGAAACAAACTGCCCGACGACGAATTGGCGGGCAGCTGGTGATGGGGG
>CAMBJI010000112.1 GCA_945867725.1 Bordetella parapertussis | reverse complement strand
TCTGCTAGTGCTCGGGTACGTGCAGCCTGGCTCTTGTTACCGTGAATCGCGAGCGAGGGTATATCGGCTTTGCTCAGTTGCTCTGCCAATTTGTTGGCGCCGTGCTTGGTACGTGTGAAAACAAGTACCTGAAACCAGTTGTGCTCTTTGATGAGATACGTGAGCAACTGATGCTTCTTGTCGCGATCGACGGGGTGAATTCTTTGCGAGATCACTTCGACGGTTGAATTGCGTCGTGCGACTTCGATCATCGCGGGATTGTCCAACAGACCGTCGGCTAATGCTTTAATTTCATCGGAAAAGGTTGCCGAGAAGAGCAGGTTTTGGCGCTTGGGTGGCAGGACCGCCAGCACTTTGCGAATATCGCGGATGAAACCCATGTCGAGCATGCGATCCGCTTCATCCAGCACCAGAATTTCTACTGCACGCAGATCGACCGCACCTTGCTGCATGAGATCGAGCAGACGACCGGGCGTGGCGACGAGAATATCGAGGCCGCGCGCGAGTTTTTGAATCTGTGGATTGATGTTGACGCCGCCAAAAATGACCGCAGAAGATAGGCTCAAGTACTTCCCATAAGTACGCACGCTTTCTTCCACTTGTGCGGCGAGTTCACGCGTGGGGGTCAGTACCAGTGCGCGCACCGTGCGCGCTGCCGGACGTGGCTTCCCAGACAGCAGTTGCAGCATGGGCAGCGTGAAGCCAGCGGTTTTGCCGGTGCCCGTCTGGGCGCCAGCGAGCAGATCGCCACCTTTTAAAACGGCGGGTATCGCTTGTAATTGAATAGGTGTGGGTTGGGTATAACCGTTTTCCGTGACGGCACGCACGATAGGTTCGGCGAGGCCGAGTTCAGCAAATGACATAGTTTTTGAAAATAAGTCGACCCGCCGCCGCATCAGGGCGCCAGTCACAGGTCAAGGGGAGATTTACAGGAGGGGCGGTCAGGAGACTGGAACAATGACCGCAGTGCCGCGGAGTATAACAGGGTCCGACAGAGTCAGTGCTTCTCGTTCTTCAAAGACCCTGCGTCAAAACAAGCGTAGCGGTTGCTGGCAAAGTGCAGCCAACGCCAGCAGCGGCATGTTGAAAGAAGTTTTGAGTACGATTGGCGATGACGATCTCAGGCAAATGGCGAGAGCACATTGAGTATCTGACTAAAAATTTTAGGTGAGCCGGCAATTACATTGCCCTTGTAGATATAGTCAGACTCACCTGAAAAATTCGCAACAATACCGCCCGCTTCGGTGATGAGTAGGGCGCCGGCTGCAATATCCCAAGGCTTGAGATTTTTTTCGAAGAAGCCATCAAGTCTGCCCGCGGCGACATAGGCGAGGTCGAGTGCCGCTGCACCGGGACGACGCAGCCCAGCTGACTTTTGCGTCATCAGATGGAACATTTTCATGTACTCATCAAGGCCAGAGAGATCGCTGTAGGGAAAGCCAGTACCGATCAATGCATCAGCCAGCCTGTCACGTTTTCCGACCCGAAGTCGCTTTTCATTGAGGCAGGCACCCGCACCTTTGCTGGCCGTAAAAAGTTCATTGCGCGTTGGGTCATAAACCACCGCTTGTGTAATCTGTCCACGATACTGCAGCGCTATCGAGACAGCGTATTGGGGAAATCCATGAATAAAATTCGTCGTGCCGTCCAGCGGATCAATGATCCAGACGTACTCAGTCTCATCATAAAGATTGGCAGAGGCGCCTGATTCTTCGGCAAGAATCGCATGGTCGGGATAAGCCTGTCGCAACACATCAATGATGGCCCGTTCAGCCGCCTGATCAACTTCGGTCACGAAATCATTGTGGTTCTTGGTAGTGACGCGTAGTTGTTCAACCTCGAAAGAAGCGCGAGTGATGACCGAGGCGGCACGACGCGCGGCTTTCACCGCGGTATTGATCATGGGGTGCATGGTGGTTCCGTTAAAATTGGGCTGGGCACGGATATCCGTGACAGCCACCACAGTGAGAATGAACGATGCGGCATGAATGCCGCGAATTGCCGCTATTTTAAATGAACCCGTCAAACTCACCCACTTCTAAACTCCCTATCTTTCAACGATTGCGTTTCGTTCTGGTTGAAACCAGTCGGGCGGGCAACATCGGCGCCGCTGCTCGCGCAATGAAAACAATGGGTTTCTCCGAGTTGGTTCTGGTCTCTCCGCGCGAGGCTGATCCGCGCCAACATGAAGAAGCCATTGCTTTTGCCAGCGGCGCAAACGATGTGCTTTCCCAAGCCCGCATTGTTGATAGCCTTGATGAAGCGCTGGCAGGTTGCAATCTCACCGTGGCACTGTCGGCACGACTGCGGGAGTTTTCGCCGCCGCTGAAATCGCCTCGAGCACTGGCGCAGCAGTTACATGCGGATACCAGCTTGCGCTGTGCGCTGGTCTTTGGCAATGAGCGGTTTGGGCTTTCCAATGAACAGGTTGAAAAATGCAATGCGCTAGTCAGCGTTCCAGTCAATCCCGAGTATTCATCACTTAACTTAGCTCAGGCGGTACAGGTTCTTGCGTATGAATGTCGTGTTGCTGCCATGGGTGAACAGCGGGAGGTGATGGAGATCGGTTTTCAAGGTGAAGCGGCAAGCGCTGAGCAGATTGAAGGCTTGTTCCGACACCTTGAACAGACGCTGATTGAGATTGAGTTTCTGGATCCGGCTCACCCGAAGAAACTGATGCCGCGTCTGCGGCGCCTGTTCTCGCGCACGGGTCTCGAGACGGAGGAAGTCAATATTTTGCGAGGCATTGCGACGCAGATAATCGAGCGACGCAAGCGCCTGAAATAAGCTGCCCGCCCCGACGCGTGGTCCCCGAAACAGTGGCCCGCGACTTCGTCAACTAGACCAAATCACGCCGGGGCAGCTTGTTTACCTGCCACCATCGCCAAAAGCTTAACCCCACGCCCTCAGTAAACCAACGGCGAGACCTTCAAGTGCAAATTCATGTCGGCCCGGCTCGACGCGGATGACATCAAAATCTGGATTTTCCGGCAGCAGTTCCACGACCCCCCCATTTTTGCGGAAGCGCTTGACAGTGACTTCATCATCGAGCCGCGCAACGACGATCTGGCCATCGCGCGCCTGATCCGTTTTTTTCACCGCGAGTAAATCACCATCCAGAATGCCGGCGTCCCGCATCGACATGCCGCGGACTTTAAGTAAATAGTCAGGTCGAGCGGTAAACAAGGCGGGATCGACTTGATAGTTTGCCGAGATATGCTCCTCGGCCAAAATGGGTGAGCCTGCCGCGACCCGGCCGATCAGTGGCAAGGAAAACTGCATGATGTCGGGGTGGGGCAGTACCATTTGGGCGATGCCGAAGCGCCGTGGACGGCTGTCAGATGGTCGGTCCAGCAGACGAATGCCCCGAGAGGTGCCCGGCGAGATTTCAATGGCGCCTTTGCGCGCGAGTGCTTGCAGATGCTCCTCAGCCGCGTTGGCAGAACGAAAACCTAATTCGTTGGCGATTTCTGCCCGAGTGGGCGGGAAGCCCGTGTTCTCAATGGCATTCCTAATCAGTACCAGGATTTCTTCCTGGCGGGCGGTCAGTTTAATCATGGCAACTCCCCGGCAAATCGACTGTTCTTATAAACAGGCTGTATTTTTATACAGCATTGGCCGAAAGGCAAGCAAAATGTTCGATGTTTCCTTTCAGGATTGCCGGATAACTACCTGATGACATTGAATTTTCTCTTTTTACGCGGTATAGTCGCGGGCTTTCCTCTTCCCACACTCGTCCTGACGCCGAGGTGGGCGATTTAGTAATACGACCTTAAGGAGAAATGATGCGTCACTATGAAATAGTTTTTATTGTTCACCCGGATCAAAGCGAGCAAGTACCCGCAATGATCAAGCGTTACAAGGGTCTGGTCAGCGGCCGTGGCGGCAAAGTCCACCGTGTCGAAGACTGGGGTCGTCGCCAGATGGCCTACATGATCCAGAAACTCGCCAAAGCCCACTACGTTTGCATGAACATCGAATGTGATGGCGATACCTTGACCGAGATCGAAACCGGCTTCCGTTTCAACGATGCCGTGCTGCGCCATCTGACCGTTCGCATGAAGAAGGCCGAGACTGCGCCTTCGCCCATGATGAAGAGCGTGCAGAAAGAAGACGCAGCCAAGAGCCAGCGCGCCGAGGCGCCTGCGGCCTGATCGGCACGTGTCAGGAACGGAGCGAGGCGACAACAGTTTTCATTGCATAGCAACCCTGGCCGAGCGTGATGTATTGCGCTACACGCCAGCTGGCATACCGATGGTGAGCGCAATACTGACCCACACATCGGAACAGCTTGAAGCTGGTATCAGTCGGCAAGTCGGATTTGAACTGCATGCAATCGCAGCAGGAACAATCGCAGACCGGCTGGAGCGGGCTCAAATGGGTGCTTTGTTTCGGTTTAATGGTTTTATGGCCAGAAAAAATCGAAACAGCAAAACACTGGTGTTTCACCTCACAGATTTTGAACTTATTTCTTAAATTCAGGAGCCAGCAAAATGGCATTCGGTAAAAAATTCGACAAGAGCAAACTCAAGGAAAAGCGTAAACAGCAAAATCCGCTGTTCAAGCGCAAAAAATTCTGCCGCTTCACCGTGGCCAATGTAGAGCAGGTGGACTACAAAGACGTCGATACGCTCAAGGACTTCGTGCAGGAAAACGGCAAGATCATGCCAGCACGTCTGACAGGTACCCGTGCGCATTATCAGCGTCAGGTGGATACCGCGATCAAGCGCGCACGTTATCTCGCGCTGCTTCCTTACACCGATCTGCACAGCGCCTGATCGTCCCACCCTCTTTGAATCCTGGAGAAAAAAATGCAAGTCATTCTGATGGAAAAAGTGGCGAATCTGGGCGACCTGGGCGCCGTAGTTCGCGTGAAAGACGGCTATGCCCGTAACTTTCTAATCCCGCAACGCATGGCACGCCGTGCAACTGCTGATGCGATTGCTGAGTTCGAAGCGCGTCGCGCAGAACTCGAAAAAGCAGCGGCAGCCAAGCTCGCAGCAGCGCAGGCGCAAGCCGACAAAATGTCGGGTCAGGCTGTCAAGATCTCGCAAAAGGCAGGTGTTGACGGTCGTTTGTTCGGCTCTGTGACTAACCACGATATTGCTGAGGCACTCGTCAAGTTGGGTTTCACTGTCGACAAAGCACAAGTTCGGATGCCACAGGGTCCGCTCAAGACCACAGGCGATCATTCGCTGACCGTGGCATTGCATACCGATGTCGTTGTGGAAATCAACGTGGCTGTCATCGGCGAGCAAGCTTGATTCAGTACGTGCTCTCTCAGGAAATGCCGGGTTAGCCCGGCATTTTTTTTGTACTTTTATAGTCTCGTAATGAAGCTTGCAATGGGAGAGGTAAACCTCTTCGCTGCACGGTTTCTGTACGCGGGGCAGCAGGCCTAACAGGTATAATCGGTGCCCATGAGTAACCGCGTTGATCCGCAAATCGAATCCCTTCGCGTACCGCCGCATTCCATTGAGGCGGAGCAGTCGGTTTTGGGTGGTTTACTGCTTGATAATGCCGCGTGGGACAAAATCGCGGACATGGTTAGCGCCGACGATTTTTATCGTTTTGACCACCGTCTTATTTTTCAGCATATCGTCAAGCTCATCAATGCGTCCCGTCCTGCGGATGTCATTACCGTATTTGATTCTTTGACTTCTGCGGCCAAGGCAGAAGACGCCGGCGGCATTACCTACCTCAATGCACTAGCTCAAAACACACCATCGGCTGCCAACATTCGTCGCTATGCAGAGATTGTTCGCGATCGTGGTGTCCTGAGAAAATTGATTACGGTCTCTGATGAAATTACCAGTGCGGCATTCAATCCGCAGGGTAAAGAAGTCAAGCAAATGCTGGATGAAGCTGAATCCAAGATTTTTTCGATTGCCGAAGAGGGTGCGCGTGGATCTCAAGGCTTTCAGGAAATCCAACCACTGCTCACGCAGGTGGTCGAGCGGATTGATGAACTCTACAACCGCGATAATCAAAATGATATTACCGGTGTGCCCACCGGTTTCGTTGATCTCGATCGCATGACCTCGGGCCTGCAGCCGGGGGATCTCATTATCGTTGCGGGACGACCTTCCATGGGTAAGACCGCGTTTTCCGTCAACATCGGGGAAACCGTGGCAGTGGAGAGTGGTTTACCTGTCGCGATTTTCTCCATGGAGATGGGCGGCACTCAGCTGGCGATGCGTATGCTGGGATCGGTCGGTCGTCTTGATCAGCATCGTCTGAAGACTGGCCGTCTCAATGATGATGACTGGCCGCGGCTCACGCATGCCATTCAAAAGATGAATGATGCGCAGATCTATATCGACGAGACGCCTGCCCTGAATTCCATCGAGTTGCGTGCCCGTTCGCGCAGGCTGTCACGTACTTGCGGCAAGTTGGGTCTCATCATTGTTGACTACCTTCAGTTGATGTCTGCCAATTCGCCGGGCGAGAATAGAGCCACCGAAATTTCAGAAATATCGCGCAATCTCAAAGGTCTGGCCAAGGAATTGAATTGTCCAGTGATTGCCTTATCACAGCTGAACCGATCGCTGGAGCAGCGGCCTAACAAGCGGCCGGTGATGTCGGATTTGCGAGAGTCCGGCGCGATCGAGCAAGATGCTGATTTGATTTTGTTTATCTACCGCGATGAAGTCTACAACCCCGATTCACCCGACAAAGGCATGGCCGAAATCATTATCGGCAAGCAGCGTAACGGTCCGATTGGCAGCGTCCGCA